>JAJEGW010000049.1 GCA_022819605.1 Silicimonas sp.
GCTCTGCCCGTTGAGGCGGGACTGGAAGCGCACCCTCAACCGGTAGAATCCTGCCCGGGCGCAGCCAGAGCGAGTTCCGCGCCGACAACTTGACAAGCGGGCAGCTGTCCCGCCATCACTCTAGGACCGAACGGTTACACCTCGATGACTACAGGACCGTCAACTACAACTCCGAAGCCGGGATCGCGGCGGCCGGGTTCTACACCGGTCTCGTGAACGAGCACAAAGTGTCCGCTTTCGGATTCATGGACGAGCCCCAGGCCGCCTTCAAGGCCGGTCGTGCGGGCATGCATATCGACGGCTCGTTCCGCATCGGCTCGCTGAACAAGACGCGCGGCCTCAAGTGGGGCGTTACGGAATTGCCGGCGAATTCCGACGGCATGCGTTCGAACTACTCGTCCTACTGGGTGAACGCCATCACGACGAAGGCCGACGGCGAGAAATACGATGCTGCCGTGAAGTTCATGCAGTACGTGACGTCGGACGAGGCCATGCAGATCTGGCTCGACGTTGTTGGCGAACTGCCCGCAAAACCTTCGGTCGGCCTGACTGAAGCCAATGCGAACGACGAGGTATTCGGGCCCTTCATCCGTGGCCTTGCCTACGCGAACACGACAAAATTCGCCAATGAAAGCGCGCAGCGGCAGCTCCTGATCGACATGGTTCAGCGCATCGACATCGAAGGCCAGGCAGTGGCAGACAGCATTGCCATCGCCGCCGAGGCCGAACAGGAACTGCTGAACGAATACTACAACTAGATGCAGGCGAGCCCTGGACGCGGTCCGGGGCTCGCAATCCGCGCTCGGAACCCCAGACCAGGACCTCCTGCCCGCGAGCGCAGCGAAGATGTACGACAGGCTCTCAATTCGGCAAAAGCAGATCGTCTGGGCATGGGCGTTCCTTGCCGTGCCCATCCTGTTCTACGTGGTGATCCGGTTCTATCCCACGGCAAACGCCATGGTCATTTCCTTCCAGAACTGGAACCTGCTCGGCGACCGGACTTGGGCCGGCTGGGCCAACTACGCGAAACTCTGGAACGATCCGGTCTTCTGGAAGGTCTTTCGCAACACCTTCGCGTACCTGCTGATCGGCACGCCGGTCAGCTTGGTGATCTCCTTCGTGATTGCGTATCACCTCGACAGGCTGCGCTTCATGCACGGGTTCCTCAGGATGCTCTACTTCCTGCCGTTCATGACGACCGCCGTGGCGATGGCCTGGGTCTGGCGCTGGTTCTACCAGCCGGTCCCGATCGGGCTCTTCAACAATTTCCTTGCCACGACAGGAATTCCACAGGTTGAATTCCTGCGCTCGACGACGCTTGCGCTTCCGGCCATCCTGGCACCGGCCGTCTGGGCCGGGCTCGGATTCCAGATCATCATATTCATGGCGGGTCTGCGGGCCATCCCGCGAAGCTACTACGAGGCCGCCCGCATCGACGGCGTGTCGACCTGGACGATTCTCTGGGAAATCACGATTCCCCTCCTGAGGCCCACCATCGTGTTCATCGTGGTCTTCTCGTCGATCGGGTTCCTCAGGATTTTCGATCACGTTTACAACATGACCACCAATGACCCGGGCGGGCCGCTCAACTCGACGAAGCCGCTCGTCCTGATGATCTATCAAAGCGCTTTCACCGACTTCAACATGGGTTACGCCGCGGCGCAGACCGTCGTGCTGTTCCTGATCCTCCTGATCGTCAGCCTCGTGCAGCTGCGCATACTCAGGGACAATTGACGTGGTCAGTTCCGTTGCTGACATCAGGGCGAGCTCGCAGACCCTCGTTGCCCCCGGGACGCCCCGGAGGCCGGCCAACACCGGCCAGGTCATCCGCTGGCTGATCCTTTTCGCCGGCGGCGTCCTGATGGTGATGCCGATCGCCTACATGATCTCGACGTCGCTGAAATGGCCGCACGAGATCTACAACCTTGCCCTCGTCCCCAACGAACCGCACCTGGAAAACTACACCTATGTGCTGGAAGACGGCAGGTTCTACGGCTGGTTCGTCAACTCCCTCGTCATCGCCACGATAACCACGATCTCCAACGTCCTGTTCGACAGCCTCGTCGGCTACACGTTGTGCAAGTTCCGTTTCCCGGGACGTTACATCGTCTTCATCGCCATCCTGTCGACGCTGATGATCCCGACCGAGATGCTTGTCATTCCCTGGTACCTGATGTCGCAGGCGTTCGGATGGCTCGACAGCTACTGGGGCATCATGTTTCCGGGCCTCATGACCGCCTTCGGCACGTTCCTGATGAAGCAGTTCTTCGAGACCGTCCCCGACGACTTCATCGAGGCCGCGAGAATCGACGGGCTGAACGAACTGGCGATCTGGTGGACGGTGGCGATGCCGCTGGTCCGGCCCGCGCTGGCGGCGCTGGCGATTTTCGTTTTCCTGGGAAACTGGACGGCCTTCATCTGGCCGCTGATCGTGACGAACTCGGTCGAGATGTACACGCTGCCGGTCGGCCTCTCGAGCTTCGGCGACGAGGCAGACGTCCAGTGGGAACTGATCATGACCGGCGCGGCAATTTCGACCATTCCGACGCTCGTCGTTTTCCTGGTATTCCAGCGCTTCATCATCAGGGGCGTCGTCATGGCGGGGTTGAAGGGATGACGGACCATCCGGCCTTCCCCCACCCGGCCTACAGGGATACGGTGCTCGCCCCTCTCTTTGACGGCATGAGGACGCATTTCGCGGGTCACGTGAACGCGATCAATCGGGCGCACCTGGTGATGCTTCTCGAGACCGGGATCATCTCGAAGGACCAGGCGCGTACGATCGCCGCGGCCCTGAGGGACATCGCGCAGGACATGGACGCCGACACCCTGTCCTACACCGGGGAGCACGAGGACTACTTTTTCCTGCTTGAAGCCGAGCTTGAACGGCGGATCGGCGAACTGAGCGGGATGCTGCACGTGGCGCGTTCGCGCAACGACATGGACCACACCATGTTCAGGATGGCGCTTCAAGAGAAGGCCGGACGCTTCATGGAACTGGTCCTGCATCTCGTCGACGCGCTGATCGTGAAGGCCCGCTGCGAGCGCGACACGCTTGTCGTCGCCTACACGCACGGGCAGCCTGCGCAGCCGACGACCCTTGGCCACTATCTTGCGGCGGTCGTCGAGTGCCTCCTGCGGGACGCTGAGCGCCTGGACCTAGCTTCCGACTCTCTCGATCTCTGCCCAATGGGGGCGGCGGCGATCACCACGTCCGGATTTCCCGTCGACAGGCACCGCGTGTCCGAACTGCTCGGGTTCGAGGAACCGCAGCTGAACTCCTACGGCTGCATCGCCTCCGTGGATTACGTGACCGGTCTCTACTCCGCGATCAAGCTGGTGTTCCTGCACCTGGGACGCGTCGCGCAGGACATGGCGCAATGGTCCGCCTTCGAGGTCGGCCAGCTGCATGTACCCGACAGCCTGGTCCAGGTTTCCTCGATCATGCCGCAAAAGCGGAACCCGGTTCCGATCGAGCACCTGCGGCACCTTTCGAGCGTCACGGCCGGCCTCTGCGACGCGATCATCAACACGATGCACAATACGCCGTTTGCCGACATGAACGACAGCGAGGCCGAGGTTCAGCAAGCCGGCTTCGCCGTGTTCGAACGCGGCGCGCGGGCGCTTTCCCTGTTCTCGGCGTTCCTGCCGTCCTGTTCGATCAACCCGTCACGGGTCGAGGCCAACATCGACGCCGCCTGCGCAACGGTCACGGAACTTGCCGACACCCTCGTCCGGGACGAGGGACTGAGTTTTCGGCGTGCACATGGAATCGCGTCGGAAACGTCGCGCGCGGTTGTCGTGCGCGGCGTGGGCCTGGCGCGGGGATACGACGTCTTTGCCGACGCGTTCGAGTCGGAAACCGGCCGTGCAACGGTGCTCACGCCCGAAATGTACGACACCGCCGTCGCGCCCGAGACCTTCGTCCTTCGCCGCGACCGGCCGGGCGGTCCCGCGGCTACGGCGCTGGAACGGGCGATCAAGGTGTACGAAGGGAAGGCCCGGGAATGCCGCAGCGGGCTGGATGCGCGCATCGCCCGTCGAGCCCAGGCGGCCGGCATGCTCGAATCCGCCTTCAACGCCGTCCTGGAGGAATAGCACATGGCGAGCCTCGTTCTTCGCAACCTGGTGAAGACATTCGACAAAACCACGGTTCTGCACGGGATCAGCCTGGAGGTCGAAGATGGCGAATTCGTCGTTTTCGTGGGGCCGTCGGGTTGCGGAAAGTCGACGACGCTCCGCCTCATTGCCGGGCTCGAAGAAACGACGGCAGGCGAGATCGAGATCGAAGGCCGGGTCGTGAATCACCTGGAACCGAAGGAACGGAACATCGCCATGGTGTTCCAGAATTACGCCATCTACCCGCACATGACGGTTCGAAAGAACATCGGCTTCGGGCTCAGGACGTCGAAGCTGACGAAGGCCGAGAAAACGGCCCGCCTCGAAAATGTCGCCGCAATTCTTGAAATGACCGAGCTCCTCGACCGCAAGCCCTCGCAGCTATCGGGCGGCCAGCGACAGCGTGTCGCGATCGGCCGGGCCATGGTACGCGACCCGGCCGTGTTTCTTTTCGACGAACCGCTGTCGAACCTCGATGCCCAGCTTCGCACCCAGATGCGCCTCGAGATCAAGAAACTCCACCAGCGTGTCGGGAACACAATTATCTTCGTAACCCATGACCAGGTGGAAGCCATGACGATGGCCGACAGGATCGTGATCATGAAGGACGGCCATATCCAGCAGGTCGGTAAACCGTCTGACGTCTACCACAGGCCAGCGAACACCTTCGTGGCCGGGTTCATCGGGGCACCGTCCATGAACATGCTGCAATGCAGCGTAGACGGCGGCGCGGCCCGGCTCGCGTCCGGGCCGGAAGTCCAGCTGGACATCGAGGTTGCCCAGGGGCAGCCGGTCATTCTCGGGGTGCGCCCGGACGACCTGCATCCGTCCGGCGAGAACCCGTTCCTGGAGGGAACGGTGACCGTTCGCGAACCGCTCGGACCCGATACGCTGATTTACGTCGACACGCCAAGCGGCGAGGTCATCGCCAAGGCCGATGGCCAGCATCCGCCCGAAATCGGAGAAACCGTTCAGCTGAGCGCACGCCGCGATCGCCTCCATGTCTTTGACGTGGAAACCGGAAGGTCCCTGGCCTCGAACGCATGACCGCCAGTGCGGGGCCGAATCGGTTTGTCACGGACCGGAACCGGGCGACAGCGGAAGTGAAAACGGAATCCTCCGGAACGTCTGACCTGTTCCCTTGGGGCTGGATGTTTGCGGAACGAAGCGGCGAGCTTCGTGCGCGACGGCGTGTCCTGGCCGAGACGGCGCCAGTCGAGCACTATGCGCGGTCATTGGTTCAGTTCCCCGATCGTCGGCACGACCGGCTGATCGCGACGGAGATGCCGGAGGGTCGATTGGCAGCAAACGTCGGCGAGGATTCGATTGAGCCTTTGGTCGACGTCTCGCTGCGGTGCAATACCTCGTCCCAGTCCTGGTCGGTTTGCAACGCAATGCATCAACTGGCCCTGGTGACAACGCGATGAAAAGCAGGAGAGATCGGTGCTTCCGGGAGTGCGCGACATTCCCCCCGGGCACAGGGGCCAGCCACATGACGTCAATGTCGATCCGGGCTTCCGGCCTGCCGCTTAGCTCTGCATTCGGGCCGGGGTAGTCCTTCACGACAATGCGGGATATCACGCCCTACAGGGGATTCTTCCGCCATTCCAGATTCCATGGCCTGGGACAAGTGAACTGTACCCGCGGACAAGCCTTGTGTCGAATGGTGCAACAGGGAATTTCCCTCACGGAAGAAACGTCTTGGCAAGGCGTGGCCGCGCTGTGCTGCGATGAACAATTCTCGTTACTCAAGCTCATGCACCGTCACCGCAAGCGGATGATCAACAAGGGAGCTGTCCGCGGTAAGCAGCCGGAGCCCCTCCTCTTGAGCCTGGACCAGCAGCAATTCGTCGAACGGGTCCTCGTGGTCCAGCGGCACTTCGAGTTCGCTGGTGGCATGGCGCATGGTCATGGGCAGGAACGTCATGTCCTGATCTTCCAGCGCGACGACAACATCCCCGGGGGAGAAGCGGCTCTTGCGCTCGCCGGATCGGTGGCGGGCATTGTGCTCGGGGCGCATTTCCCAAATCGAGACAGCGCTGACGTGGGATTCCATCCCGTGCGCTGAAAGCACCCGGCGTTCGGAGTCCAGGAACTTGCCCGGCCTGTCAATGAAATCGAACAGGTAGGACGTATCTAGAAGAACGCGCACTGTCCGTCCGGCTACTCTTCGTCGAGCCCGAGCACCTTCCTGCTGAAGGCGGGATCGTTGAATTCCTCCGGCCAGCCGTCCCCGTCACCTTCGATCCCGAGACGCTGCCGGGCTTCCTCCAGCTTGTCGAAGTCGATCCCTCCGCGCCGGTCGCAGCGCACAAGTTCAGCTCTCGGCTGGCCGTGTCTCGTGATGATCACGCGCTCGCCCTTGCGAGCGGCGGAGACCAGTTCGGAAAGGCGTGCTTTCGCCTCACGGATGGGCATTTCCATGACGGATCTCTCACGGTCCGGGTTTCTCTTTCGCCAGCCCGCAGCGATGGTCTCCGAAAATCAAGACTAAACGGAACTTCTGGAAGAACAAAACGGGATCGAATGGGTGCAAGCCCTTGGCTCCGGGACAGATTCCGGGATCCTAGATCGGCACAAAACGGGATTTATGTTACATGTAAGTTGACAGGTTGCCGCCCGTTGTGCCATAATG
>JAJEGW010000094.1 GCA_022819605.1 Silicimonas sp.
GAAAGAAGATCGGTCAGATGGCGGTGATGTCGTGCAGGTGCGTGCCCTTCATGTAGCTGTCGTTCATCACGAAGATGACGCCCTAGCAGACGTCGTCGCCGTAATAGTCTCTGACGTGGTTCACGCAGACATCGATGGCACCGATGAAAAGGGGCACGCCGGTCGACTGGCCGAGCATGTTGCCATGCTCGTCCATCAGCGCCACTGCCGAATCCTTGCCCTCGTATATCACTGCCGAATGGGCCGAGCGCCAGAGCGAGGCATTCATGTCCTCGGCACAGGAAATCACGAAATTGCGCACCACTTCGGTGGTCACCGGATCGGCCTTGCTCATGACGCGCCTCCTTTCGTCAGGACCAGATGTCCGCCCTCGGTCAGGCGTGCCTGCCAGGCAGGCGGCAAAAGCGTGGTGGCCGTGGCTTCCTCGATGATTGCGGGACCGTGAACGATGCCGTCCGGCGCGATCGCATTGCGGTCGAGTATTTGCGTTGGTTGCGCCGTGCCTTCAAAAATGACGTCGCGCGCCCGCGCGGCCTTGGCTGCGAGCGGCGCCGGCGGAGCGTTCTCGGGTCGCGGCAGATGCCCGAGAGCGGCAAGTCGGATATTGGCCATTTCCACCCGGTTTTCCGGGCTGTTGTGGCCATATTGCCGCGCATATGCGGCGTCAAAGCCTTTGCGCACGCAATCCATGTCGATGGGACCGTCTGGCAGCGGGATCGTCAGCACGTATTCCTGCCCATAGTAGCGAAAGTCGATCGCACGTTCAAAGCTGATGTCGTCGGGAGCGATCCCCTCCGTGATCAGGTGGTCGCGGCCCCGCGTCGCCAGAGCCTCGAAGGCATCCTCGAGACGCGAAAGCTCCATGAGATCCCAGAAACCGTAGAGCGTTTCCTTGAAGTCGTGCCGTACATCCGTCTGGAGCATGCCCCAGGCCGAAAAGGCGCCGGGTTGCACCGGGATGATCACCTCGCCGATTCGAAGCTCCTCGGCCAGGGCCGTCGCTTGGGCGGGCCCGGCACCGCCGAATGCCACCAGCGAGAAGTCGCGAGGATCGATGCCGCGCCTCACTGTGATGGTGCGGATCGCGTCCGCCATCTTGGAATTGACGATGTCGACCACGCCCTGTGCCATGTCTTCGGCGCTCATGCCGAAGCGGTCCCCCATGGTCGCGAGTGCGCTTCGTGCTGCGTCGCGGTCGAGCGCCATGCTTCCTCCGGCAAAGTTCGAACCGTCGAGCCGGCCCAGTACGAGGTTTGCATCGGACACTGTTGGCTCGGTCCCTCCGAGGCCATAACAGACCGGGCCGGGTTTCGAGCCTGCCGACTGCGGCCCGACGCGCATCGCCTCGGCTTCTTCCCAGGCGATCGACCCGCCGCCCGCACCAATCACGTGGATGTCGACCACCGACATCTGCACGGGCAGCCCTTCGAGCTTGGTCTCGTTCGAGGTCGACGGGTGACCGTCGACGATCAGGCTCGCATCGAAGGACGTGCCGCCCATATCGATGCAGATCAGGTTCGCCCGGCCGGTTGCCGCCGCAAGCGCCTTGCCGCCAATTGCACCTCCGACAGGTCCGGAAAGCAGAGTCTGCAATGGCGTTTCGCAGGCCGCCCCGGCGCTCATCACCCCGCCGTTCGATTCCATCACGTGCAGCCCGCCGCCAGGCAGGCGGTCGGCTAGCGTTTCGATCAGCGTTTCGAGATATTGCCGCACCACCGGAGCGAGATAGGCGTCCATCACCGTGGTCGAGATGCGCTCGAACTCGCGCCATTCCGGACTGATCCGGTGCGACAGCGCAATCGGGGTCCCGGGCAGGCGACTCTGGAGATACCTGGCAGCCTCCAGTTCGTGCTCCGGATTCTTGAAGCTGAACAGCAAGGCGATCGCAATCGCCTCGTAGCCTTCCGTCGCGGCGGCGTCGACGAGCCGGTCGAGATCCGGCAGGTGCAGTGGATCGATCTCCCTGCCCTCGGCCGACATGCGACCAGACAGTGTGTATGTGTGTTCTACAGGCGTTAGGGGTGCGGGCTTGTTCCAGCGGATCGAGAAGATCTCGCCCCGATCGTTGCCCTGGATCGTGTAAATGTCGCGAAAGTTCTCGTTGGTGACAAGCGCGACCCTTGCGCCTCGGCGAGTAAGCAGCGCGTTCAACCCTACAGTCGTGCCGTGCACGAAGAACCCGATCGAATCTGAATCGCCGACGACCTCGCTGATCCCGGTAAGGACTGCGAGGGCCGGGTTCTCCGGTGTGGAAAGGACCTTGGTCGCGCCGCAGGTGCCGGTCTCACTGTCCTGGTAGACAATGTCCGTGAACGTCCCGCCGATATCGGCGGCAACGCGGTAGTTCTTTCCCATGCGCCTTGTCCTCCCGACAGATCCGGCCGGGGCGGATGACCCCGGCCGGATTTCTTTAGCGGATTACTGTTCCCACTCCGCTACGAAGTCGGGATTTGCCGCGAGTATCTCGGAGGTGATCATTGCCTCGATAGGTCCTGCGGTGTCCATGTTGATCACGGCAGTCACCGGCTTGCCCTCGATGGCATTGATGACCTGCTCGGCCGCAAGCGCACCCATCGTCTTCGGAAAATAGGCCAGCGTTGCGTCCCAGCGTCCCTCGCGAATCGCATCAATTGCGATCTGCGCGGCACCGCCCCCAGTGAGATAGAGATCGGCAGGATTGTAGCCCGCCGCCTCGAGCGCGATTTCCACGCCCACGAGGTGCTGGTCTGCGTTCGAGAGAACGGCATGCACGTCAGAATTTGCCTGCAGGATGTCGGTCATTGCCTGCAGGCTCGGATCCGGCGCATACCAGCCCTCGCCGACCGCGACGACATTGATGTTTGCATGGCCTGCCAGAACATTTTCGAAGGTTTCCAGCCGCAGGTTGTCGAACGGGAAGATCTTCGCGCCGATGATTATGACCACGTTGCAGGGGTTCTTGTCGGCGCAATGCTCAGCCACAAGTTCGGCCTGATGGGTAGCGCCGGGTACCGGCGGAGAAGCCGCGGTGACCGTGATGCCCTCGACCTGCGGTTCCAGCACGTTCAACTCCGGCCCGACGGGAAAGAGCACCGTGCCGATCGGAACGCCGGCCGCAATCACCTGTTCGAATGCGCCGGCAATGCCGACGCTGTCATTCGGCGCCACGATCATCCCGTCGAACTGTCCGCCTGCCAGAACATCCTCGATCTGGCTGTACTGAAGAGCCGCGTCGAACTGGCCGTCGAATATTTCGCTATCGTAACCCAGTCTGGCCGCTGCTTCCTGCACGCCTTCGTAGGTTGCCTGATTGAATCCGTTCTGCGAGGCTGCGGCAAAGTAGGCGATTTTTCCCTCGGCATGAACCGCACCGGCAAATGCGCCGAGGCTCGCGGCCGATGCCAAGAGCAAAGCTGCACGTCTTATCATGATGACTCTCCCTTTCTGCGTGGTTGCTGATATCGATCAAACTCGTTATGCAAACATTATGCAAGACGGAATTGAATTGCCGCAGCCACCGGAGAGCCCGGGAATGCTCGAGATAGAGGAAAGCCCCGTGACCGAACAGAGGCGCCGGGGTGCACTTCTGGTCTACGAAGCGCTGCGGGATGACATTCTTTGGCTCAGGATCAAGCCGGGCCAGGCGATCGACGAAGTTGCGCTTGCACGCCGGTTCAAGACGTCAAGGACCCCGATTCGAGAGGCGCTACTGCTCCTGCACGGCGATTGGCTTGTGCAGTTCTTGCCGAACCGCACAAGCATCGTTGCGCCTCTGACACTGAACAATGCGAGGGAGTATTTCGACAGCCATCTCGTGCTCGCGCGCATGACGGTTCGTGCTGCAGTGCTCACCGGGTGCGCTGATCGAGGGTCCTTGCTGTCGCTGCATCGGGAGTTTGAGAAGGCGATGTCGGATGGTGCCTGGGAGCAAGCGTTCCGGACTTCGCTCAAGCTGCACCGCACGCTCGCCCGGCTGACCGGAAACATCTTCTTGAATCGCTATTTCACGCACAGTCTGGATGCCGGTATGCGGACCAAGATCCTGTTCTACTTCCCCAAGCTGGATGTCGGGGAACGAGACCGTGCGGGCGTACTGCTGGAAGCCCTGATCAAGGCCGTAATCTCGGGCGATGCCGATGCTGGCGACGACGCGATGAAGGCGCTCGTCGAGCACGAAATCGGGGTCATTCTCAGATCCTTGTATCCCGCCTTCGGCGACAGGATGGATCTGGCTGTCGGGGAGTTCTCGTCGTGACGGACTTTTCCGAACGGCGGGCACGCGCCGCCCTGCTTGCCAGAGAGGCAGGGTTCAGTGCGTTCGCCATCGTGCCGGGCCCGAACTTCCGCTATCTGACGGGCCTCGAGTTTCACCTGATGGAGCGGCCGACGCTCCTCTTCATCACTGCCGAAGGCACAATTCTCGCGATCATGCCGGAACTCGAGCGATCAAGATGGCGCGAGGCCTTCCCGGAGGCCAGGACATTCTTCTGGCAGGATTGCGAGGGCTATGCGGAGGCGTTTCGCGAACTTTCTGAGGCGCTCGCCGGTCCTGTCGGGGTCGAGGGCATGCGGATGCGCATGTTCGAGTTTGAGGCACTCCGATCGCACCTTCCGCAAGGCGCGGTTGCAGATGCCGAGCCCGCATTGGCCAGGCTCCGGATCTGCAAGGACAGTGGGGAAATCGATGCCCTCCGCCAGGCAGTCGCGATCAGCGAGGCCGCGCTCGATGAGCAATTGGAGACGGCTCAAGCCGGCGACAGTGAAGTCGAGATTGTCGCGCGTCTGAAGCAGGCAATGCTCGCGCGGGGAGCGGAGGGTTTCGCATTTGATCCAATCGTCCTGTCTGGCCCGAAGAGCGCAGACCCGCACGGAACTCCCTGCAACAGGACCGTTGCTCCGGGAGAGCCGCTTCTTGTCGATTTCGGTGCATCGTGGGGAGGCATGAACGCCGACATCACCCGAACCTTTTTCTGCGAACACGTACCCGAGAGTTTGCGCGCAATCTATGATACTGTGCTTGCAGCCAATGCCCGCGGCAGGGAGGTCGCCGGCCCGGGCATCGCCTGCGACAGTGTCGATCGGGAAACAACGGCTGTACTGTCGGCATCGCCCTTCGTGGAAATGATCAAGCACAAGACGGGTCACGGCCTCGGGCTCGATGTTCATGAAGCGCCGCATGTGATGGTGGGCAATGACATGCCTCTGGCAGCGGGCATGGTGGTGACCATCGAGCCCGGTCTTTACAGATCGGGCGAACTTGGCGTTCGGATCGAGGACAACGTCTTGATCACTGAAGACGGTGCCGAGAGCCTGACCCGATTCCCGCGTGAGGTGCAGTGCTTTGGATGAACTGCTCGACGGTCATGACGCGCTGCACACGGCGATGCCTGAGGAACACTTCCGGCAATTGGAAGAAATGTGCAGAGCACTGGTCGGCGTCAAGCTCTTTACCTGCTCCCGCTTCGACCTGGCCGCACGCACCGCTGAGCGGATCTATACCAGCGACGAGGAAGCCTATCCCCTGACCGGCCTGAAGGAAATCGTTCCCAACCGGTGGACCGATATCGTCCTGGACCGGCGTGAACCTTTTCTCGCGGAGAGCATCGAAGAACTGCGCGATGTCTTTCCCGACCACGAAAAGATCGAAGCGCTGGGTCTTGGCGCTGTGATCAACCTGCCGGTCCATGACCGCAACCGTATCCTCGGGACGATCAACCTCCTGCACGTGAACGGACATTACTCGGAGGGGAGTCTGCCGCCATTGCGGCGTGTCTGCCGACCTGCCGCAATTGCATTCCAAATCCAAACATCGTGTGCAGATCACGGCCAGATTTCGTCGTGAAGGACGTGCAATGCCAGACTCGGGCGCACGACTTCAATTGAGGCAAGTGGCAATATAAATTAATTAAAAATAGAATGTTAGAGACTTTCCAATATACTTCCTCGCTCTGAACCGCCCCGCCACCGGATGCCAGCCCGGGGCGGAGGCGGAGGGAGTTTGCGGATCGGGCGATTGCGGTTCGATTACGGTTGCCGTAGCCTGCTTCCGACACCGGAAGCAGGAAGGAGCCACCTGCCATGCCGGTCAGGCCCCCCGTCAAGCTCAAAGAGTGCGCCGTCGACGCGCTCGGTGGACGCCGTCGACACCGTCGTCTGGGATCGCGACTGCCCGGCTTCGGCATCCGTGTCTACGCTTCATGGCGCAAGGTCTGGTGGGTCCAGACGCGCGGGCTCGGCGCTGGCGCTCGATCATGCGAGGGTGACGGAGTGCCATCACTCGCTGCGAGCGACGCCGGCGATTGCGAACCAAGCGGTCGACATCCTCTCGCGCATCTGGAACTCCGTGGAGGACCGGGGCCCGGTGCCGAAGGCGAGCAGCCCGTGCCGGCTTTTGATGAAGTACAGGGAGCGCAGGCGCGAGCGGTTCTTCTCCGACGAGGAATTTCACCGTTTCGGGCGCATGCTCGCCGAGGCGGAGACCAGAAAGGGGGTCTCGATGGACGCGATCGCCGCGATCCGGCTGCTGCTGCCCACCGGCTGCTTGCGGAACGAGAACCTGACGCTGCGCTGGCAGGACGTGGACTTGGAGGCGCGCGCACTGAAGCATGCCGATTCAAAGACCGGCGCGCGCACCGTGCTGATCTCGCCGGAGGCGGCGGATGTGCTTGCGAACATCCCCGCGTCGAGGGCAGCCCCTGGGTCACTCGCGGGAACATCAAGGGCAGGTCCGTGCGCGACCTGAACGTCCCATGGCAGCGCATCTGCAGGCGCGCTGGGATCGAGAGCGCGGCTGCATGGCTGGCGTCACAGCTTCGCTTCCAGGTCGCTGGCGCTCGGCGAGGGGCTGCCGATGATGGGGCGGCGGATTGGCCTCACTCAGGTGGTGACTACCGCCCGCAACGCGCATCTGGCGCATCCTTCAGTACGAGATTCGGCCGTCCGCGCGTAGGACAACACAATATCGCCGCCGACATCCTCCGGGACTGGAGGGGCGGCCAATGGCATTTCCTTAAGGATTCGGCGTCATTTCCTTAAGGAGTCGTGCCTTTCCGTTGCAGGCGGCCCCTGCCTTTTCGGGGTTTTTCGGCCTTCAGGCTGCGGCCTTGCGCCTTCGGTGCCACTTGCTGACCGGC
>JAJEGW010000069.1 GCA_022819605.1 Silicimonas sp.
AGCACTTTCCGGGGCCTGCGCTTCGGTCGCCGCGTTCCTCTCGATTCACAACATGTGTGCGCGGATGATCGAAGCCCTTGGCAGCGAAGAGTTGAAGAACCGTGTCCTGCATCCGGTCATCAAGATGGAGATCGTGCTCTCTTACTGTTTGACTGAACCCGGCTCGGGCTCGGACGCCGCCGCACTTCGCGCTCGCGCCGAACGCACGAATGAAGGATGGCAACTGGCCGGAACAAAGGCCTTCATCTCCGGGGGAGGATACTCGGACGCGTACGTGGTCATGGTGCGCACCGGCGGCGAAGGCCCCGATGGCATCTCGGCCTTTATGCTGGAAAGCGGCGTGAAGGGCCTGACATTCGGCGGGCTCGAGCAAAAGATGGGCTGGCGCAGCCAACCGACGCGCCAAGTCCAGATGGACAATTGCGCCGTGCCGGCCGCCAACCTGCTGGGTGAGGAAGGCGAAGGTTTCAAGTACGCGATGGCGGCACTCGATGGCGGCCGCCTGAACATCTCCGCCTGCTCGCTAGGTGCCGCGCAAAGCGCGCTGGACCGGACGATCGCCTACATGTCTGAGCGGCAGGCCTTCGGCCAACGCCTCGATCAGTTCCAGGCGCTTCAATTCAAGATCGCCGACTGCGAGATAGAGTTGCAGGCCGCGCGCACCTTCCTTCGCCATGCGGCCTGGGCGCTGGATACGGCTCAGCCCGACGCCACGAAACGGTGCGCCATGGCCAAGGCATTCGTGACGGAAGCCGCGTCACGCATCGCGGACACCTGCCTCCAGCTTCATGGCGGATACGGCTACCTTGCCGAGTACGGGATCGAGAAGATCGTACGGGACTTGAGGGTACACCGCATTCTGGAAGGGACGAGCGAGATCATGCGGGTCATTGTCGCGCGCCACCTGACGGCTGATTCATGAACGAAATCGTCCTGCGCAAGGAAGGCCTCGCAGGTCGCGCCACGCTGAACCGTCCAAGTGCGCTGAACGCCGTAACGCTTCCCATGATTCGGGCACTGAGCGACGCGCTTTCTCGGTGGGCGACGGACGACGAAATCGCCCTGATCCTGATTGACGCAAACGGCGAAAGAGCATTCTCGGCGGGCGGTGACATTGCCGACATCCACGGCACGCTCGCGCGCGGCGAACATGAAACCGTCCGACGCTTCTGGCGGGAGGAATACCCGCTGAACGCCACCCTCGCCAACTTCCCGAAGCCGGTCGTCACGTTTCTTAACGGCTTCACCATGGGGGGCGGCGTGGGCATCGGCTGTCACGCCTCGCATCGTGTCGTCGGCGACAGTTCCCGGATCGCGATGCCGGAATGCGGCATCGGGCTCGTGCCAGACGCAGGCGGGTCGTTGCTGCTGGCGCGGGCACCGGGGCGCGTGGGCGAGTATCTCGGTACCACCGGCACTCGCATGGGTCCGGGGGACGCGATCTTTGCGGATTTCGCCGACTGCTACGTTCCGGAAGAAGCGTGGCCGGATCTAGCAGCACGTCTTGAAGCATCGGGCGACCCGGCCGAAATCGACCGAGTCGCAAACCCCGCGCCAGAAAGCCCGCTTGCGGCGATCGAAACCGAAATCAACCGGCACTTTGGAGGCGAGACCTTCCGGGACATTCTCGATTCCCTTGCCCGGACGGAAAGCGAGTGGTCGCGTGAGACACTGGCGCGGCTTGAGCCGCACGCACCTCTTTCCCTCGCCGCGGCGATCGAGCTTGTTCACCGCGCACGGACTGCTGACCGCATCGAGACGGCGCTGATCAACGAATACCGGTTTGCGCATCGGGTGACCGAGCAGGGAGACTTCCTTGAAGGCATTCGAGCAGCCGTCATCGACAAGGACAGGTCGCCCAGATGGGTGCATGATTCACTTGGCGCAGCGACGGCAGAGGAAGTCTCTGACATGCTCAGCTCGCTGGGACCGGAAGAACTGAAACTGGAGGATGTCTCATGAGAGTCGGATTCATCGGCCTCGGCAACATGGGAGCGCCCATGGCGCGCAATCTCGCTGCAGCGGGTCACGACGTGGCGGGCTTCGACATCGCGGCACCGGTTCCCGAAGGCGTCGACGCGGCCGCCACGGCCGCTGCCGCCGTGGCGGCGCGGGAAGTGGCCATCACGATGCTGCCCGACGGGGAAATTCTTCGCAGCGTTGCAAGCGAGATCATCCCGGCGATGGCGCCAGGAACAGTCATGCTGGATTGCTCCACCGTTGACGTGGAAAGTGCCCGGGCGGTGGCCGAACAGGCGCGGTCGGCAGGAGTGCATGCGCTTGATGCACCGGTCTCCGGCGGCATTGGCGGAGCCGAAGCGGGCACGCTGACCTTCATGGTGGGAGGAACCGAGGATGCCGTGAAGGCCGTCACGCCACTCCTCGACATCATGGGACAAAAGGCCGTGCATTGCGGACCCTCCGGAAACGGCCAGGCGGCGAAGATCTGCAACAACATGATCCTCGGCGCCACCATGATAGCCACATGCGAAGCCTTCGCGCTGGCCGACAAGCTCGGGCTCGACCGGCAGGCAATGTACGATGTCGTCTCCACGTCCTCGGGATACAGCTGGTCAATGAATGCCTATTGCCCGGCGCCGGGCATCGGGCCCGCCTCGCCGGCAGACAACGACTACCAGCCTGGATTCGCGGCTGAACTCATGCTGAAGGACTTGCGCCTTTCTCAGCAGGCTGCAGAGGCCGTTGACGCCGACACCCCGATCGGAGCGCGTGCAACCGAGATCTACTCGGCATTCGTCGAAGACGAGGGCGGCAAGGGCAAGGACTTCTCCGCGATGCTTCCCAGGTTCGTCGCGCGGAACCGGCCCGCAGCCCGATAGCACTGCATTGAACGCCGCGCCCTGGAACATTCCGCCGAGGGCATATGCTTGACTGGCACCGCCTTGGACGGGCGGTTGACGCACCAGCCGACGCGACGGTTCCGGTTCGTTGCCGGTCAGTGCCCCGATTTCTTCTCGGGAAAGAAGATCGAAAGAAACGGCATGATCGCACGCGTGACAACCGGAAGCAGGAGAAGGCCCAGCGCCAGCCCGACAATCCCGTCAAGCGCCGCGGTCACGATCCAGTTCACGAAGCCACGGGCCACGCCAACGGCCTCGGCGGTCGTGGCTGCGACCTCCTTGATCAGGTCAAAGGGCGCATGCCAGTTCAGCACCTCCAGCCCGTGCACGATGATATTGCCGCCGACCCAGAGCATTGCCGCGGTCCCGACGATGGAGATGATCGTCATCAGCCGCGGCATGAACTTGACCATCCAGCGGCCAAAGCTGCGTGTTGCGGCCAGTCGACCGACCTGGGACAGTTTCAAGCCCGCGTCATCCATCTTCACGAGCAGCGCCACGGTGCCGTACACGAGAGCGGTTATCCCGATCGCGACCACTGCCAGCACGAGGCCCGCCGAAACAAGGCTGTCCGTTTCGACCGCAGCAAGAGAGATCGTCATGATCTCGGCCGAAAGGATGAAATCCGTCTTGATGGCGCCCTTCACGCGCTGCTCCTCGAGGTGGGCCGCGTCAAGGGATTCGGGTTCCATGTGCTCGGTTTCGGGGTGGGGGTGCAGTACGTGCCACACCTTTTCTGCACCCTCGAAACACAGGTAGCAGCCCCCCAGCATGAGAAGCGGCGTCACGAGCCAAGGCAGGAGCGCATCCAGCAGGAGCGCCAACGGCAGCAGGATGACAAGCTTGTTGAAGAAGGACGCCCTGGCAATCTTCCAAACGACGGGCAGTTCGCGCGCTGCGGGCAGGCCAGTGACATACTTCGGTGTCACCGCCGCGTCGTCGATGACCACGCCGGCCGCCTTCGCGCCGGCCTTCGCGGCATCGTCAACAACCGTTGCGCCAACCTTTGCGCCTACCCGTGCCGCCTGCCCGGCCAGGTCGTCGACCTGTGACGCCGTCAGCTTGATGATCGCGGCGACATCGTCGAGTAGCGCCAGCAGACCGCTCATGCATGCACCCTGATACTGCTCATTCCCCTTGCCTGACTGGCACACCTTGCGAGTGTCCCTCAACCCCGGGCCAACCCCTTCGCCGACGCGCGGGTACGCGAATTTCGGTCAGATCGGCAATGCCGTCGTTGACTTGATCTCTTCCATCGAGAGCAGCCCGGTCACGTTGTATATCTCGACCTCGGAAATCAGCGCCTGGTAGAACTCGTCATAGGCGCGCGCGTTCCGGACCCGCACCTTCAGGACATAGTCGACATCACCGGCCAGCCGATGCGCTTCGAGCACTTCGGGCCTCGACATGAGAGCTTCAAGGAACCGGGCCTGCCACTCCGCCTCGTGGGCCGAAGTGCGGACCAGAACGAAAAAACAGGCCTCGAGACCAAGCTTCTCCGCGTCGAGTACGACGGTTTGCCGCCCGATCACGCCTGATTCGCGCATCTTGCGAATCCGGTTCCAGACCGGCGTCTTCGAGGACCCGACCTTGCGTGCAACGTCGTCCAGTGACTGGCTTGCGTCCCGTTGCAGCTCACGCAGGATTTTCCTGTCCAGATCATCAATTCGCGCTGCCATTCCCGTCGTCTCTCGATTTCCCGACACCCGTCTTACATTTCGGCAGATTTAGAACATTTGTCCCTATTTTCAAGTTGCATCTGCACAAACTTGGGAAAAAATTCTATGTTTTTCCTCGAAGTGGAGTGGTGATGAAGCATTTTCCGATCTTCCTGGATGTCGAAGGCCGCGACATCGCCGTCTCGGGCGGGGATGAGACCGCGCTGGCAAAGCTGCGGCTCCTGACGAAGACGGATGCCAAGCTCACGGTCTATTCCGCAGCCCCCAACGCTGACATCCACGCGCTGGCCGACAGTGGCCAGCTGACGCTGGTGCACCGCGCGATCGAGGCCGCAGACATGGCCGGCAAGGCGCTGGTTTATGCTGCAAACGAAGATGCGAACGAGGACCGAAGGGTCGTGACGATAGCGCGCGAGGCCGGGGTCCTGGTCAATCATGTGGACAACCTGGAAACCTCGGACTTCATCACGCCAGCCATGGTGGACCGCGATCCGGTGGTGGTGGCCATCGGAACCGAGGGCGCCGCGCCGGTGCTGGCGCGCGCGATCAAGGCCGAACTGGAAGAAAGCCTGCCGCCGGCACTTGGTTCTCTCGCCAGGGTCGCCAAGGGTTTCCGCCAGCTGGCGCAGGCGCTGCCCTTCGGCCGAAAGCGCCGGACATTCTGGTCGGACTACTATTCGCGGGTCGGCCCGCGCGCCTTCGACAAGGGCGGCGAGACCGCCCTGGCCGACACCTTGGAGCACTTGCTGGCGGAACACATGAATGCACGACCCGAAATCGGGAGCGTGACCTTCGTCGGATCGGGTCCGGGCGATCCGGATCTTCTCACTGTCAAGGCAAGGCGTGCCCTCCACGACACCGACGTCGTGATCCATGACAGGCTGGTAACGCCCGGGATCCTGGATCTGGCGCGGCGAGAGGCTCTCATCGTCAACGCGGGAAAGCGGGGATTTGGCCCGTCGACGCCGCAGGCCGAGATCAATGCCATGCTGGTGCGGCATGCATCGAAAGGCCGGCATGTCGTGCGGCTCAAGTCCGGCGATGCCACCGTCTTCGGCCGGCTCGACGAGGAATTCGATGCCTGCGCAGCAGCCGGCGTTTCCTGCTCCGTGATACCGGGCATCACCGCGGCCTCCGCTGCCGCAGCAGGCATCGGCCGGAGCCTCACGCGCCGCGGACGCAACTCGAGCGTGCGGCTGATTACGGGCCATGATGTCGAAGGCTATGCCGAACATGACTGGCGGGCACTCGCCCGCCCGGGCGAGGTCGTCGCAATTTACATGGGAAAGAAGTCCGCCCGTTTCCTCCAGGGAAGGCTGATGATGCACGGGGCGGCGCCCGACACCCCCGTCACCGTCGTCGAGAGCGCCACGTGCGCCAACCAGCGCGTGATTGCATCGGAGCTTGCCTACCTGTCCGAAGACATCGCCGAGGCCGACATGTCGGGCCCGGCCCTCGTCCTCTACGGTCTCGCGCCCCGCGGCACCGAAGCCATCGCCCGTCCGAAAAGGGAGGTCGCCCAATGAGCCGTCACCGTCATTCACCGAAAGTCGTCACTGCCAGTTCGCTTCTTGAAGGAGACACGGTTTGGCTGACCGCCGACGACCGCTGGACACGCAACATGTCGGAAGCCGAGCTCATCGAGGACGAGGCGGTCGCCGAGGATCGGCTTCTCCTTGCGATCTCGCAACCCGATCTTGTCGTCGGAGCCTATCTGGCCGACGCCGCCCCGAGCAAGAACGGCCCGATTCCCGTCCATGTTCGCGAAACGCTGCGCACGAAGGGTCCCTCAAACTACTTCCATGGCAAGCAGCAGCAGGAACAGGCCGTCGCCCAGGCAAGCAACTTCGAAGAGGCATGAGCCAATGTATCAGTATTCCGATTTCGACGACGCCTTCGTGCGGGAGCGCGTTGCACAGTTTCGAGCCCAGGTCGAACGCCGGATCGACGGGAACCTGACCGAGGACGAATTCAAGCCGCTTCGCCTGATGAACGGCTTGTACCTGCAGCTGCACGCCTACATGCTGCGAGTCGCGATACCGTACGGGACGCTCAATTCCGGGCAGATGCGGCAGCTCGCGATGATCGCGGAGCGCTGGGACAAGGGGTACGGCCACTTCACGACTCGTCAGAACATTCAGTTCAACTGGCCAAGGCTGGCTGACACTCCCGATATCCTGGATGCGCTCGCAGACGTCGAGATGCATGCAATACAGACGAGCGGCAACACGATCCGGAACGTCACGGCCGACCATTTCGCGGGTGCCGCCGCTGACGAGATCGCGGATCCGCGGCCCGTGGCGGAACTGATACGCCAGTGGTCGACCGACCATCCGGAATTCCAGTTCCTTCCCAGGAAATTCAAGATCGCGGTCACCGGTTCGCCAAACGACCGGGCCGTGACTCGCGCCCATGACATCGGACTGCGAATGATCCGGAACGAGACTGGAGAACCCGGCTTCGAAGTCATTGTCGGCGGCGGCCTCGGGCGGACTCCCATGATCGGCAAGGTCATCCGGGAGTTCCTGCCGCGCACCGACCTGCTGCCCTACCTTGAATCCATCGTCAGCGTGTACAACGCGCTCGGACGGCGGGACAACAAGTACAAGGCTCGGATCAAGATCACGGTTGCGGAAACCGGCCTGGACGAATTCCGAACCCGCGTGGACGCCCGGTTCGAACAATTGAGAACGCAGTTCGGTGGGGCGGACCTGGCGATGCTGGCACGCATCGAACAGGCCTTTGCGCCCCCCGCGTTCCGGTCAGCACCCCTGGGCCAGTACGACGCGGCGCGGGAGGCTGATCCGGCCTTTCGTTCATGGACCGATACCAACCTTGCCCCTCACAAGGCCGAAGGCTACGCGATCGTCACCGTCTCGCTGAAGGTACATGGTGCGACGCCGGGGGACGCGACCTCCGACCAGATGCGCGCCCTGGCGGATCTCGCCGAGCGTTTCGGCCATGACGAGCTGCGCATCAGTCACGAGCAGAACGTCATCCTGCCCCACGTGCACAAGTCGGATCTTCCCGAGGTGCATTCGGTTCTCAGGGAGCACGGGCTGGCCACCGCCAATGTCGGACTGATCTCGGACATCATCGCGTGTCCGGGAATGGATTATTGCGCCCTGGCGACCGCGCGCTCGATTCCGATTGCACAGGAGATTGCGCAACGATTCGACGAGTTGAAGCTCGAACACGGGATCGGGGCACTGAAGATCAAGATCTCGGGATGCATAAACGCCTGCGGGCACCATCACGTGGGACACATCGGAATACTCGGCCTAGACCGGGCCGGCGTGGAAAACTACCAGATCACGCTCGGCGGCGACGGGACCGAAACGGCGGCGATCGGCGAACGTGCCGGACCCGGTTTCTCGGCGGAAGAGATCGTGCCCGCCATCGAACGGCTGGTCCACGCCTATCTCGACCTGCGCAACAGCAAGGGGGAGAGCTTCCTCCAGACATACCGGCGGCTTGGGATCGGGCCTTTCAAGGCGGCCCTGTATCCAGAACGGGTGGACGCCCATGCCGCTTGAGGCCCCCCTCGCCCCGCCCGCAGAGCGCGCGGCTGAACTGAATCGCCGATTCGCGCATCATGCGGCGGCGGAAGTTCTGGCGCATGCCCTTCACGACCCCGAGATGGGCAACGCAGCCCTTGTCTCGTCGTTCGGCGCGGAGGCGGTCGTGCTCCTGCACATGGTCAGCGTCATCGACCGGACAACCCCTGTCCTTTTCGTTGACACCGAAATGCTGTTTCCGGAAACGCTGGAATACCAGCGCGAGGTCGCCCGGCACCTCAGGCTCACCGATGTTCGCGTGATCCGTCCGGATCGGGAATCCGTGTTTCGGAACGATCCAGGCAGCAACCTGCATCGCCGCGATCCCGATGCCTGCTGCCACTTGCGCAAGACCGAGCCGCTGAAAGGCGCATTGGCCGGATTCGACACATGGTTGACAGGTCGCAAGCGGTACCAGGGAGGCCAGCGGACGGAGCTGGATTTCTTCGAGGTGGACGGCCGCACATGGATCAAGGTCAACCCGCTCGCGCATTGGTCGACTTCGGACGTGCAGGACTACATCAGCAACAACCGCTTGCCACGCCATCCTCTCGTCGCAAGGGGCTTTCCGTCGCTTGGATGCCTTCCTTGCACGACGCGCGTCGCACCGGGAGAGGACCTGCGCGCCGGTCGCTGGCGAGGGCACGACAAGGTCGAGTGCGGGATTCACTTCTTGGAGGGTCGGATGCGCCGCAGGGGGCCGACAGGAGAGTCCGCATGACGATTCTGGTGACGGACAGCGGGTTTCGCACGGAAGAGCGGGACTGGGACTTTGTGCCGCCCGACCAACTTCCGGTCGGCCAGGCAGGACTTGCCGTGGAACTCGCCTCGGATGCTGATCCGACAACTTTGAGCGATCACTTGCATGCCATCGAGCTGATTCGAGTGAATTTTCCGGAGTTCGCTGACGGACGCGGATTCACAATTGCCCGCGTCTTGCGCCTGATGGGATACGACGGCCGCATTCGTGCGAGTGGCCACGTGATTGCGGATCAATACGCGATGGCGCGTCGCGCGGGCTTCGACGAAGTCGAGATCGATGACGAGCTTGCAGCCCGTCAGCCCGAGGAACAATGGCTGCGGCGGTCAAGCTGGCGGTCCCATGACTACCAGGCCCGGCTGCGCGCATAAGGCCGTTTACTCCACCCAACGCAATCATTAGGAAGGGACGCCGATGCAACCGGCGCAAATGCCATGACCGACCAGATGCCCGTAACCACTGTTAATGCCAAAACGGTAACGCTGCCTGACGCCCAGACCGTGACGCATGTCCGGCACTGGACGGATCGGCTGTTCTCCTTCCGCGTGACCCGGCCGGCATCCCTGCGCTTTCGCTCTGGCGAGTTCGTGATGCTTGGGCTGATGGGGGACAATGGCAAACCCCTTCTTCGTGCCTATTCCATTGCCTCTCCTGCATGGGACGACGAGCTGGAATTCTATTCGATCAAGGTTCCGGACGGTCCACTGACGTCACGGCTCCAGCATGTAAGGGAAGGAGAGCAGATCATCCTTCGCACCAAGCCTGTCGGAACGCTGGTTCTTGACGCGCTGCTCCCCGGCAACCGCCTCTGGCTCTTTGCGACCGGAACCGGCATCGCGCCTTTTGCCTCGCTGGTGCGGGATCCGGACACCTATGAACGTTACGGCGAAGTCATCCTGATGCACACATGCCGCGATGTGGCTGAACTGGACTACGGCCGCGAGTTGATCGAGAGCGTCCGCGCCGACGACCTGCTTGCCGAGCTCATCGGCGAAGGCTTTGCGGACAGGCTGAGATACTACCCCTCGACCACGCAAGAACGCAGCCCGACCATGGGCAGGATCACCGACAACCTCTTGTCGGGCAAGGTGCTCACCGACCTGGCCATCGACGGTGTCAGCCCAGACAGGGACCGTGGCATGGTCTGCGGGTCGTTCGACTTCATCAAGGACATGAAGGCCGTTCTTGAGGATTTCGGGCTTGAAGAGGGCGCGAACAGCGATCCAAAGCACTACGTAGTCGAAAAGGCCTTTGTTGGCGACGGCATATGAGGCCTGATTCAGGCCTGCCTTTGTCGGCACGCCCGCCCCTCGATCAAGACCCGGCCGAAAGACCATCTCTCCGGGCGAGTGCGAAGACTTGCAACAGGGCGGCAGGAAACTGCAGTTGCGCTCGCCGTTTTGTCTTGCAAATCTGGTTGAATCCCCTCTAGTCCCGACATAATTTCGTGCACCTGTAGCAACAAGAAAAGGACGCATCACCATCGCACGCAGACCGCACAACGCACCGCCGGTGCGTGACACGGGCCCACGGGTCAACGACCGAATCCGTGCGCTTGAAGTCCGGCTCATCGGAGCCGACGGAGAAAACAGGGGCGTTGTCTCGCCGGAGCAGGCCCTCGAACTTGCCGAGGACACCGGGCTTGATCTCGTGGAAATCTCGCCGAACGCCTCGCCGCCAGTCTGCAAGATCATGGACTACGGCAAGTTCAAGTACGAGCAGCAGAAGCGCGAAAGCGATGCTCGCAAGAAGCAGAAGACCATCGACATCAAGGAGGTCAAGTTCCGCCCCAACACGGACATCCATGACTATGACGTCAAGATGCGGAACGTGACGCGATTCCTGGAATCAGGGGACAAGGTAAAGGTAACGCTGCGCTTTCGCGGGCGCGAGATGGCGCACCTGAACCTGGGCCGCGAACTTCTGGAACGCGTTGCCGACGACATCAAGGAAATCGGCAAGGTCGAGAACATGCCCAAGATGGAAGGCCGGCAGATGGTCATGATGATCGGGCCCGCAAAGTAGTTGGGGCTGCCGCTCCGCGAATGCTGGCCGCAGGAAGGATCCGGGCATGAACGCGCAGGACAGAATCAAGGCCAAGGACGCACCGGATCTCTCCGAATTTGCATGGGAGGACCCGTTTCGCCTCGCCGACCAGTTGACCGAAGACGAGCGCATGCTGGCCGAGGCGGCTCGTGCATTCGCGGACGGCCGTCTCGCGCACCGCATTCGCGCCGCCTACGCCGAAGAGCGAGTGGAACCGGAAGTCGTGGCGGAGATGGGAGAGGCCGGACTGCTGGGCATCACGATTCCCGAAGAGTTCGGCGGTCTCGGCTCCAGTTATGTGACCTATGGGCTCGCGGCCCGCGAAATCGAGCGCATCGATTCCGGCTACCGTTCCATGATGTCGGTCCAGTCTTCGCTGGTGATGTATCCCATATTCGCCTACGGCACGGACGCGCAGCGCGAGAAGTATCTTCCTGGCCTCGCGGCAGGCAGCCTCATCGGCTGCTTCGGACTGACCGAGCCGGAAGCGGGCTCCGATCCGGCTGCGATGAAGACACGCGCCGAAAAGGCTGGCGGCTGCTACCGGCTGACCGGTTCAAAGACCTGGATATCAAACTCCCCGATCGCGGATGTTTTCGTCGTTTGGGCAAAGTCTGACGCCCACGGCGGCAAGATTCGAGGCTTCGTGCTCGAAAAGGGCACAAGGGGACTGTCGGCACCGAAGATCGAGGGGAAGCAGTCGTTGAGAGCAAGCGTGACCGGAGAGATCGTGCTCGACGACGTCGAAGTCGGCGAAGAGGCTCTCCTGCCCGATGTCGAGGGGCTCAAGGGCCCGTTTGGGTGCCTGAATCGCGCGCGCTACAGCATCGCCTGGGGCGTTTTGGGAGCTGCCGAGTTCTGCTGGACGGCGGCGCGGCAATACGGACTTGTCCGCAAGCAGTTCGGCAGGCCGCTTGCGGCAACGCAGCTGTTCCAGAAGAAGCTGGCAGACATGCAGACCGAAATTGCGCTCGGCCTTCAGGGCACGCTGCGGGTCGGCCGGCTGATGGATGAAGGCCGTGCCGCTCCCGAGATGATCTCGATCCTGAAGCGCAACAACTGCGGCAAGGCGCTCGACATCGCCCGCATGGCGCGCGACATGCATGGCGGCAACGGGATTTCGGAGGAGTTTCAGGTCATTCGCCATGCAATGAACCTGGAGACGGTGAACACCTACGAAGGCACGCATGACATTCACGCGCTGATTCTGGGCAGGGCACAAACCGGACTGCAGGCGTTCTTCTGAGTCGGTCACGCCACGATGCACCCAGAAGGTCCGGTCAAACCGTCAAGGACTCGACGCCGACCGTTCAGCCTGAACTTGCACGTCCAGCATGAGCGCAATGCGCCGCTGGCTTGCAGAACCCCAATGCGCTCCCGTCAAGCATGGCCGCCGACTGCCGCCAGTTCGCCTCAACTGTCGTAGTCGGGCGTCCTTGCGGCACGAAAGCGTTCTTGAAGGCGCGGCAGCAAGACGCCGACGAGCACGCCAATTGCCAACGGCACTGCGTGATCCTCCGACACCAGCCACGACGCGACCGCCGCCAGCGTTACGCATCCCGCGAGTGCGATCGCGCGCAGTTCGACAGCCTTGATCAAGTCCCCGTTGATCGAGAAGGTCAGCGACAACAGCCACTTTGCATGATCTTCGGCATGAGTGGCTCCCCAGCCCGCTGCCAGTCCCAAGAAAAATGCCACCAGCATCATTTCACCCATTTGCGTCTTCCGATGCCAATCCTAACCGATTCTCGTCAGATTTCGAGACTCTGGCACCCCGGCACCCGTTCCGATAGAGGAAGGACATGAACGGCGCCACGCTGACCATCAGGCGGCCAGATGACTGGCATCTGCACCTGCGCGATGGCGCCATGATGAAGGGCGTCCTGCCCTGCTCCGCTGCACATTTCGCCCGCGCCATCATCATGCCGAATCTCTCGCCGCCTGTCGTCACGGCGCACGATGCCGCCGCCTACCGCGACCGCATCCTGGCGGCCTTGCCGAAGGGTTCCGAGTTCGAACCGCTGATGACGCTCTATCTGACCGAGGACACGGATCCGGCCGACGTGAAGGCTGCTGCTGAAAGCGGGCTCGTCAAGGCGGTCAAGCTGTATCCAGCGGGAGCCACCACGAATTCCGCGGACGGGGTGCGTGACTTCGACAAGATTCGAGGCGTCCTGGAAGTGATGGCCGAGATCAGCTTGCCTCTTTGCGTCCACGGCGAGGTGCCACGCCCAGAGGTCGACATCTTTGATCGTGAAGCGGTCTTCATCGACGAGGTGCTCGACCCGATTCGCCGCAATACGCCGGGCCTGCGCGTCGTGATGGAGCACATAACGACTGCCGAGGCCGCCGCCTATGCGACCGAAGGAGACGGCGACCTCGGTGCGACCATTACCGTCCAGCACCTGATGCTCGACCGGAACGACATGCTGGCAGGCGGCATCCGCCCGCACTTCTATTGCTTGCCGATTTTGAAGCGCGGCACCCACCGACCGGCGCTGGTCAAGGCCGCCACGGGCGGCAATCCGGCATATTTTCTGGGAACCGACAGCGCACCTCACGCAACCGAGGCAAAGGAGAGTGCGTGCGGATGCGCCGGATGCTTCACGGCACCCGTCGCGCTCGCGTGCCTGGCGGAGATCTTCGACGAAGCCGATGCGCTGGATCGACTGGAAGGATTTGTCTCGATTCACGGGGCAAGCTTCTACGGGCTTCCCCGAAACGATGCCAAGATCACGCTGCAAAAGGGAGATCCGGTCGAGTTTCCCAACGAGGTGCAGACAGGTGCGGGCCCGGTGACGGTCTTCGATCCCGGCACGCCGGTCCATTGGCGAGTCGCGCCATGATCGCCAGTTCCGTCCGAATCGGACGACACATCCAATGAAACCGAGTTACGAGGCAAAAAATGTTCCCAACGGTCTCAATCCCCTCAAGCTGCCCCGACGATGCCGAAATCGCGCGGCAGAGCGCAGAGATGCTCCTCGAAGCCGATGCGGTGCACTTCAACGCTGATGCGCCGTTCAAGCTGTCAAGCGGACTACCTTCGCCAACCTACATCGATTGCAGGAAACTGATCTCGTACCCGGACATCCGCAGCCGCCTCATGGACTATCTGGCAGCGAGCGTCTTGCGCCGCACTGGCGTCGATGCCTTTGACAATATCGCCGGCGGAGAGACTGCCGGCATTCCGTTCGCCGCCTTTGTTGCGGAACGACTCGGCCTGCCCATGACCTACATTCGCAAGAAACCCAAGGGCCACGGCCGGAACGCGCGAATCGAGGGCGTAATGGAGGCTGGGGATAGAGTGCTTCGTGTCGAGGATCGTACCACCGACGGCGGCTAGAAGCGGTCCTTTGTCGACGCCATAAGAGAGACCGGTGCCGCCTGCTCTCATACCGCTGTCATTTTCTACTACGGGATCTTTCCGGAAACATTGGAACGGCTCGAAAATCATGGAGTTGCACTCCATCATTTATGCACTTGGAAGGACGTTCTCGAGGCCGCCAAGGCCGGAAGCAAGTTTGATGCCGACACCTTGAAGGAGGTGGAGTCCTTCCTTGCGGCCCCGCGTGCATGGCAGGAAGCACGCACTGCCTGACTGGCCAATTGAACACCAGGTATTGACCTCGATCACCAACTGGCCTCAATATGATGCGGCGCGATGCGCATCCACAGGCAATCCACATGATTTCCAGATCGACCGTGCGCGGGCGCACTGGTTAGATACGCGGGCATTCGACGAATCAATAGTGACCGGAGGCAGGGGCTGGCATGAACGAAGTGACCCAGATCAGGCAAGCGGGGACGAAGACGCAGGAATCCGTGCCGCACAACGTCGAGGCCGAGCAGCAGCTCCTGGGCGCGATCCTGACCAACAACGACGTCTTCGACCGCATTGCGGCCCTGGTCTCGGCGACGGACTTCTACGATCCGGTGCATGCCCGGATCTTCGAGGTGGCGAAGAGCCGCATCTCGAAGAACACGCTGGCCTCCCCGATCACCCTGAAGGCCTTCCTCGAGGACGATCCGGGACTGAAGGAGCTTGGCGGGCCGGCATACCTGGCCAAGCTGGCCGGGTCCGCGATCTCGCCCTTCGCGGCACGCGACTACGCGCAGATGATCCGCGACTTCTCGATCCGGCGAGAGCTCATGCAGATCGGCAGGGACATCACGGAAAAGGCCGCGAGCGTGGACGTCGCGACGGAGCCCGCGGAGCAGATCTCGGAAGCCGAGCAGGCCCTTTACGAAGTGGCCGAATCGGGCGGGTCCCCGACCGGGTTCCAGTCCTTCCTGGCGGCCCTGACGACCGCCGTGAACGTGGCGGGCGCCGCCTACAAGCGGGACGGAGGGCTGGCCGGCCTCTCCACCGGCTTCACGGACCTCGACAGGAGGATCGGCGGGCTGCACAAGGCGGACCTGCTCATCCTTGCCGGGCGCCCGTCGATGGGCAAGACGTCGCTGGCGACGAACATCGCGTTCAGCATTGCCAGCGCCTACCGCAGGGAAACGTCGCCCGAAGGCCGCGAGGAGACGGTCAACGGCGGCGTGGTCGGCTTCTTCTCGCTGGAGATGTCGGCCGAGCAGCTGGCCGCCCGCATCCTGTCGGAGGCGTCGGAAATACCGTCCGAGCGCGTGCGGAGCGGGGACATGGACGAGACCGAGTTCCGCAGGTTCGTCGAGGCGGCCAAGAGGCTCGAGGCCTGTCCGCTCTACATCGACGACACGCCGGCCCTTCCCATCGGCCAGCTGGCCGTGCGCGCGCGGCGGCTGAAGCGGGAGCACGGGCTCGACGCGCTGGTCGTCGACTACCTTCAGCTCGTGCGGGCATCCACCGTGCGGGACAGCCGGGTCAACGAGGTCTCGGAGATCACCCAGAGCCTGAAGGCGATCGCCAAGGAGCTGGAGATTCCCGTGATCGCGCTCAGCCAGCTGAGCCGCCAGGTCGAATCCCGCGAGGACAAGCGCCCCTTGCTTGCAGACCTGCGGGAATCCGGCTCGATCGAGCAGGACGCGGATGTCGTGATGTTCGTGTTTCGGGAGGAATACTACAAGGAACGCGAGAAGCCCGGCGACCACGACGAAGAGAAGATCGCGAAGTGGCAGGAGGAAATGGAACGGGTCCACAACCGCGCCGAGATCATCATCGGCAAGCAGCGCCACGGCCCCATCGGAACGGTGGAGCTGGC
>JAJEGW010000095.1 GCA_022819605.1 Silicimonas sp.
GGCGATTTCGTCCTGCACCGTCACGTATCAGGCCGCAATTCATGCCGGCCGCCCGCAACTGAGATTGCCGATGACGTGGGCCGCCGTTCCCGGATCAAACGTCCCGAGATTCTCGGTGGTGACCTCGTGAGGGCCGAAGTCTGAGGGGGCAACACCCGCGGGCAGAGCGGATGTGTCCACCAAGATCTTTCGCTCTGCCGATCTGGCAAAGAATCGGTCGGTCCCGGGAGCCACGAACGCGACCTCCGCAAGCTCTGCACAGGCGCTGCGAACGAAAGCCATGGCATCATTTGAGTCAAGCGTGCGGCCAATGACCTGATCGGCGGCTCGTGCATTGACGTCAACGTGACGGAAGCGCTCGACGTCGCACAATCGCTCCAGATCCAGGACAAAGAACCTTCCATTCTGGCCGAATGCGATCGTTCGAGGGGGGTCTCCCATGGGAACCGAGTTGTCCAGGAATTCGTAATGCACCCATCGGTCTTCCTGCCGCGCCCAGGCGAAGAACAGGCCAGGCATGCCGGAGTAGGCCTCAATATTGTGAAACAACAGATCGTCCACTGCCTTGTAGCGTCCGGTTTCCAGCCCGCGCTGCCAAGCCCTGACCACGGTCTCTTCTGGCGGCGTAATCATGAAGAACATGTAGATGCTGGCACCGAAGCGCGTTAGCAGGCTGCTTTCGGCGGCTCCGGTCTTCGCGGTCAGAAAGCTGTCAAAACGAAACCGGTCGATCAGCATGTGCGGAACCGAGCCGCCTGACGCCTTCTCGGCCATTAGGGCATCGAGCTTCCGGTCGATGATTTCCAGTTCCTGGCCGGTAAGCATGGCCGCGTACTTGTAGTCGTCGCCCAGGCCATCATAGTCGATCAGGAGCTTTCGCCAGTAGTCCGGGCTGATGATCGCAAAGTTCTTCCAGTCGATGCCGAGCGCCTCCGCGATGCGGCGTTGCTGGCTGCGGATCGAGCTCTTGCCGCTCGCGGACGCGCCCTTCGCGTTGAGAACGACCGGTTCTGATTGAGGCGGCAGGCGGAAGAAGCCAAGCTTGTCAGCGGCAGCGTCGAAGAGGGGTGCAACGCGCTTTGCAATCAGCACGTCGACATGGTCGTTCGACACCATGTTGACGGCGATGTCTTCAATGATGTCCCTGGCCAAGATGAGGGATCCCCTGTGAGCAAGAATGGCGCCAACCGTGCGGGACATCGCCCTGAAGCAGGACGCCCGAAGTGGCTCGGCTTCGTCATCGGCAAGGTCCGCCCATGCCCTGCTGGCGGCCAGTGCACGCTCGTCACGGGACGGTGCGGGGGCCTCGGGTGCTCCGCGGCCGAACAGGCGACCAAGGAACCCCCTTGGCTCGGCGACAGGCAGGCATCCAAAGATCCTGTGCTTCAGTTCCTCGCGGATCACTTTCCTTGCACGAGCCCGCTCGTCTTCGAACTCGCGTCGCAAGTCAGGGAGTTGCGGATCGATTTCCATGGCGTAGATGTCTGTCGCCATGCTGCGGAGGTTGATGCCAAGATCGGCGTATGACGGGCCGTCCGGGACGTGAGTTTCCGCAGTCACGCGGATCATTACATGGTGCAGCAGGAGGCGCTCCGGACGAAAGGTGGCCAGCTCCTGCGGTTTCAGGCCAGTCGCTTCCGCAAGGTCGCGGGCCGTTTCCCACGGCACAAGGCCATTTGCCGGATCGTAGATCGTGACCCGGGACATAAGATGCGGCTTGATCGTCGATGAAAGGCCCGGGTTCCAAGGACCATGAACCGTGTCGGCAACAGCCGAGTTCATTCAGCCCCGCTTGTCATGCCAGCTCGCCGACGCCGGATGCCGAGCCAAATGGGGTAAATCATCAGTGCCAGGGCCAGAAGCATGCAAGTGAGCGAAATCGGGCGCTCAAAGAACGTCATGACGTCGCCCCGGCTCGATATCAGCGACTGTCGCAGGGATCGTTCCGCGAGCGGACCCAGGACAATGGCCAGCACTGCCGGCGCAACCGGGTAGTTGAGCTTGCGCATCAGGTAGCCGCCAAGGCCCAGGATCAGCATGAGCCAGACATCGAACATCCGGTCGGTCGTCGCGAATACGCCTACGAAGCACAGGATGAATATGATCGGGGTCAGGATCGTGAAGGGCATTGCAAGAACGCGCACGAAGAGCGGAATTAGCGCAAGGTTCAGCGCGACGGTCACGAAATTTGCGACATACATCGAACCGATGAGACCCCAAACGAAATCGGGCCTGTCCGTGAAGAGCAAGGGGCCTGGCCTCAATCCCCAGATGATCATGCCGCCAAGAAGGATCGCGGTGGTCGGAGAACCAGGAATGCCGAGCGTGATCATCGGAAGCATGGAACCGGTGGAGGCAGCGTTGTTCGCCGCCTCGGGTGCCGCGACGCCGGAGACGTTCCCCTTTCCGAAACTGTCCGGGTCCTTCGCGAAAGTCTTGGCCAGGCCATATGACATGAGCGATGCCGGCGTGGCTCCAGCTGCCGGAAGGGTGCCAACGAAGAATCCAAGGGCCGAGCCAAGCGCAGTGGTGGGAAGGTACTCCCGTATGTGGGAGAGGTTTTTCCTGAAACTCTTCCAAGTGGAGCTCACCGCATGAATCTTGACCTCGCCCTTGGAGTTCTCCAGCGTCCACAGCATTTCACCTATGCCGTAGATGCCGATGGCCAGCACGAGGAAGCCGATTCCGCGCTGAAGTTCCACGAAGTCGAAGAAGATCAGTCGCGGCTGGCCGGAGATGATGTCGAAGCCGACCGCCGCCATCACGAGGCCAAGGAGGATCGAGAAGATCGTTTTCGGGATGTCGTCACCGCCGAGCCCGATGAAGGTCGCGAAGGCGAGCACCATTAGGGCGAATTCCTCCTGCGGGCCGAACTTCAGTGCAAACACCGCCAGTGGCGGCGCAAAGAGCGTGAAGAGGATGACTGAGATCGTGCCGCCGATGAAGGAAGCGACGGCGGCAGCCGTGAGGGCTTGGTCCGCCTTTCCCTGCTGCGCCATGGGCCGTCCGTCAAAGACAGTGGCCACGGCCGTGGAGGCGCCCGGAATGCCAAGGGTTATCGAGCTGACCGCGCCGCCGTACATGGCGCCGTAATATAGCGCGGCGAGGAAGATGATGGCCGCAGTGGGCGGCACGAGGAACGTCACCGGCAGGAGGATCGCCACCCCGTTGACGGAACCCAGTCCGGGCATCGCGCCGATGAACAGTCCGGCGAGGCACCCGATAAAGATCATCATGAGATTGAGGGGTTCAAAAGCCTGGAGCAATCCCGCGCCCAGAAGTGTTGCGATGTCCAACATGTCTTGATTCCAGCTCTCGGGCCTACATCAGGTACTGCCAGCGGAAATTGTCGATCCAGAGAAACCCGTCCTCGAACATCTTCGCGCCCTTGGGCAGGTATTTCGTGAGCTGCCATTCGAAGAGGAAATAGATGAGAAGCACCATGCCGATGCATGTGTTCACGGTCGTGCGCCAGGAATGCTTGCCGATGAACCGCATGTAGAATCCGAGGAACAGCGCCGTCGCGATGTAGGTTCCCACAACGTGCACGAGCAGGAGCATGACAGTAAGTGCCACAAAGGAAATCAGGACGAGCCCCAGGCTCTGGCCGTCAATGTAGGGCGCCTTGTTCCGGCTTTCCGGGGTCGCCCCCCGGAACCAGCGGACCAGGGTCCAGAGCGATGCCAGCGCCATGCCCGCGCTCAGCCAGAAGGGCCAGACGCCTGCGCCCGGGCCCCTGCCTTCGACCCAGCCGATGTGAAGCTCGTCCGCAACGACGGTCCACATCAGCCCGAGTGACAGCAGGAGCAGCCCGACGGCCATCAGAAGCTCGGCGGATCGTGTCGACATGTTGCTCCTCCCTGCGGGCCGCTGCCCTGGTGCGGCCTGTCCTGTGCGAGTATCTGGTATCTCGCCCTGCCTGCCAACGGGTTGGGCTCCGGGCCGGATTGCCGGCCCAGAGCGGTCTTGCTTATTCGCCGGTAATCGCGCCAGCACCAACCTGGGCGATCAGCTTCTTGTGAGCCTCGACCTGGCTGGCGTGAAACGCTGCCAAGTCGGCACCATTGAGCATGCCGTCGCAGGTGAGTCCGTCAGACACGCAAAATTCCTGCCACTCAGCGCTGTCGAACAGCGTCTGGAAGAGGTTCGTGTAGAACTCAACGGCTTCGGCGGACATGCCCGGAGGGCCGTTGACCGAGCGCTGCATGTAGTACTCGATGTCAATTCCGAGTTCCCTTGCGGTTGGAACGTCCGGAAACGCGGCCATCCGCTCGCCAGTGAACTGCACCAGCGGCTTCGAGTCGCCGGCCTCGTAGAAGGCAAGCTGCTCGGAGGGGTTGTTGACCGTCGAGTCGATCTGCTTGCCGATCAGGTTCTTGGCCACGGTTCCTCCTCCCGGAAACGGAATGTAGGTCACTTCGTAGTCGAAAGCCGCCTCCATCATTGCCGTCAGGACGCTGTCTTCCTGGCCGGAGCCCGTGCCGCCGACTTTCCAGTCCAGCCCCGCCGCTTTCACCGCAGCGACATAGGAGTCGAGGTCGGTGATGTCGTCGCGGTCAGTGTGAACCCAGAGCAGGAACGTGTCCATCGCCATCAGTCCGATGGGCGTGAACTTTGTCACGTCAACTCCGAGGTCTTCCTGAATGATCGGGGTGGTATAGAAGCTGTTCAGCGTCATCATCACCGTGTGATCGTCCCCGGCCTTGTCCTGCATGTAGCGCAGGGCTTCCGCGCCGGAGCCGCCGGGCTTGTTGATCGGAATGAACGGGCGCGAGCTGAGGCCCTTCTGTTCGATCAGGCCCTGAAGCAAGCGCGCGATCTGGTCGGCGCCGCCTCCGGTTCCCGCCATGATGATGAATTCCACCGGCTTGCGGGGCTGCCAATCCGCCAGTGCGACTGGCGCAGATACGACAACCGCCAGCGCGCCTGCCATTAGGGTCTTCAGGTACTTCATGGTATTCCTCCCTTGGGTTTTCCATGACTTGATTTCCCTTGTCGTGCCGAATGCCGGTCTTTGCCGACTGTTCGGTCGCTGCAAGGAGCGATGATCTCGATAGATTTCCTGCATAATTTGCCTCAATGAACAAATACCACCGGTAAGTCCGCTTCGGCGACGACAACTTGGCTGTCGCCGTCAAAGATCGACTTGCGTTCACAACTCTCGTGATAGGCGTCCATGACCAGCATGTCGGCACCAGCAGATCGGGCCTCTGCGAGAAGCTGGTCGCCGACTGCGGATCCCTGGGCCTCGAAGTGCCGGATCGCCGAGGGTTTGCAATCGTAATCGATGAATCGGGCGGTTGTTGAGCCCGGCTGCGGTTCCGCGCCTTTCCGCCCGAATTCCTCTGCAAGCATCTGGAACTCGGTCGTGAGCTTCTCTCGCGTGACATCGGCGTTTCGTCCGGCAGCTTTCTCAATCTGCTTTCTCAGCACGCTTGGCATGACTGTATCATACGGCATTATGTCATCCAGCGTTGGATGGCAGTGCACGATCCGGACACGTGCAGCGGAGCGCTTGGCAAGGACGGTGGCATGGGCGAGGAGGTTCCTTCCCTTGCCGTCGCCGCGAACCGGCAGCATAATCGTATGCAATGCGCATTCCGGCACTAGGTGCGGCCTCCGTTTCCGGTCGTTTCCTGTTCTGCCCGTTCCACGGCTACTCCCCCAGCACGTCACCCTTCGAGATGCCGGCCTCTGCTGCCCATTCGGCAGCTGGAATCTTGCCGGCCCCCGACGGTCGGACACGCTTGATCTGGATGCGTCCGCCAACACACTGAACCGTGACACCCTCGTTGCTGACGTCCATCACGCGCGACGAGATTCCGTCACCCGCGACGCGGGCGCAGTCAAAGATTCCAAGTTCCATTTCGCTGTGGGTCGTCCAGGCGCCAGGTGCAGGATTGGTGCCGCGGATCAGGTTGTAGACCTGTTCGACGGGCTTGTTCCAGTCGATGCGGCTGTGCTTCCTCGTGCAGCGCCGCTCGTACGTCGCTTCCGATTCGTCCGGTGCGATGCGGGGCGGATCGCCGGTCCGGAACAGGTCGCAGACCTCGATGACGCTCTCGACCGCAGGGGCGTAGATCTTCTTGAAGTACAGGTCGATGACCGTGTCATCGGGGCCGACCTCGCATTCCCACTGCAGGAGGCAGTCGCCTTCATCGAGCCCGTCCGTCGGGTAGAACCAGCTGAACCCGGACTTGGCGGCCCCCATGATGATCGGCCAGTTGACCGCCGATGGTCCGCGATGCAGCGGGAGCAGGGACGGATGAAAGCAGATGGAACCGAGATCAGGCGTGTCGCGTGCCGCCTCTGGCACGAAGATGTTCACGAAAGCCATGATCATGAGGTCGGCGTTGAATCCCGCGAGTTCTTCCAGCGTCGCCTCGTCATTGAAATCGCCGGGCTGCAGCACCGGGAGCGACTTCTCCAGGGCAAGCTCCTTGATCGGGTCGACCGGCTTTCCGTCGCGATCGGGCTCGCAATACACCGCGACGACCTCGTCACGGCCTTCATCGAGAATGCGGGCGAGGCAGTCCTTTCCAAACGCCTGCTGGCCCATGACGATCACTCTCATGCCGTTCTCCATCCGCTGTTGACGGGAGACAGGAATGCAGCCTCGGCGATCACTCGGCCGCCTCCTTGTTCACGTCTCCCACGGCGCCGCTTTCAAGCACGCGCATCAGGTCGTCGCCGCCGTAGCCAAGGTCCCTGGTCAGGATCTCTTGCGTATGTTCTCCCAGCAGCGGCGAGCGGATCACGTCCACCGGGCTGTCGGACAGCTTGATCGGGCAGCCAACCGACACGTACGTTCCCCGTTTCGGATGCTCGACATCGACGATTGTGCCGGTCTCGCGAAGGCCCTCGTCCTCCATCAGCTCCTTCATCGATAGGATCGGCCCGACGGGGATGTTGAGCGGGTTGCAGATTTCCATCACCTCGAACTTTGTCTTGGTCATGGTCCACTGCTCGATCCGCGCGAAGATCTCGTTGAGCTTGTCGAGCCTCTCCGGTGGAGTCGCGTAGCCTTCCTTTGTCTTCCATTCAGGTTCTCCGATGACATCGCAGACCTGTTCCCAGACCGCAGCCTGGGTGATGAAATACGTGTATGCGTTGGGGTCGGTTTCCCAATTCTTGCATTTCAGGATGCGCCCTGGCTGGCCGCCCCCTGAATCGTTCCCGGCGCGCGGCGTTGCCTCGCCGAAAGGGATGCCCTCGCCATGCTGGCTGTACTCCTTGAGCGGCCCGCGGGCCAGCCGCTGCTGATCGCGCAGCTTGACCCTCGCGAGGTTCAGGACACCGTCCTGCATTGCCGCTGAGACCTTTTGGCCGCGCCCGGTGCCTTCGCGCTGATAGAGTGCAGTCACGATGCCGAGGCAAAGATGCAGGCCCGTTCCGCTGTCGCCCACTTGGGCACCTGTCACGAGGGGTGGACCGTCGTGGAAGCCCGTGGTCGATGCCGAACCGCCGGCGCATTGGGCCACGTTTTCGTAGACTTTGCAGTCCTCGTACTTGCCGGGACCGAATCCCTTGATCGAGGCGAGGATGATGCGCGGGTTGATTTCCTGGATTCGCTCCCAGGAAAAGCCCATGCGGTCAAGCGCCCCTGGCGCAAAGTTTTCGACCATCACGTCACAGATCTCGATGAGGCGGGTCAGGACCTCCTTGCCGGTCTCGTTCTTGGAATTGAGTTCGATCGAACGCTTGTTGTGGTTGAGCATCGTGAAATACAGGCTGTCGGCCCCGGGAACGTCCACCAGCTGCTTTCGGGTCGCGTCTCCGACGCCCGGGCGCTCGACCTTGATCACGTCCGCCCCGAACCATGCCAGAAGCTGGGTGCAGGTTGGGCCGGACTGGACATGCGTGAAGTCCAGGACCTTGATTCCTTCGAGTGCCTTCATCTCCTCAACTCTCTTTGTGTCCCGGGTAGCCTGCGGTCGGCGTACGGCGACGCCTGGGGCAGGCCGGGGGTGATGTCACTGCCGTTGCACTGCGCTCTGTGGGTTCAGATTTCCGATGCGGCCGGATTCGGTGCCGGCCTCGGGATCTATGATTGCGTTGACGAGCGTTGGCTTGCCGCTGGCGATCGCATCGCGAACCGTGCGCTCCAGGTCGTCCGGACTGCGGGCGGTAATGCCTTCGCCCCCGAATGCCTGCATCATGAGGTCGTATCTGGACTCCCGCACGAACACGGTGGTGCCGGGATCGCGGCCGGTGGGATCGGCATCGGTGCCCCGGTAGATCCCTGAATTGTTGAAGACCACGACGCAGACCGGCAGTCCGTAGCGGCAGATCGTCTCGACTTCCATGCCACTGAACCCGAAGGCGGAATCGCCCTCGACCGCGACGACCGGGTGGCCGGTTTCGACCGCGGCGGCAATCGCCGTGCCCATGCCGATGCCCATAACGCCCCAGGTGCCGACATCGAGCCTCTTGCGCGGCTTGGCCATGTCGATGATCGACCGCGCAAAGTCGAGCGTGTTGGCGCCCTCGTTGACCAGGATTGCATCCGGATGATCGGCGAATACCCTCTTCAGCCGGCCCAGCGCGCCGTGGAAGTCCATCGGCACGTTGTTGTTCGCGAGCTTGGGCGCCATCCTCTCGACATTGGCGGCGCGCTTTGCATTGACCGCTTCGGTCCATTCCGAGGGCGGGGGCGCCCAATTGCTCATTTTCGCCAGCATCAAGGAAAGCGTGCTTTCTATGTCGCCGACCAGCGGAGCGCTGATCGGCTGGTTGGAATCCATTTCCTTCGGGTCGATGTCGACGTGAATGAACCTCTTGGTGAAGCGCTCGCCCCACTGCTTGCCCTGTCCATGGCCTAGCAGCCAGTTGAGGCGCGCGCCGATCAGCATGACGCAATCGCTTTCCTTCAGGACGAGGCTTCGGGCAGCGCCGGCATATTGCGGATGGTCGTCCGGCAGAAGGCCTTTGGCCATGGACATTGCGATGTAGGGAGCGCCGGTTCTTTCAACGAACTGCCGCACGATCGCGTCGCATTGGGCGTAGGCAGCGCCTTTGCCGAGGATGAGCAACGGCCTCTTTGCGCCTTGGAGAACGTCGAGCGCCCGGTCGACGGCATGCGGTGCGGGGATCTGCGCCGGGCTCGGGTCGACAACCTTGATCAGGCTCCTTGCTCCTGTCTCCGCGTCCATGACCTGTCCGAGCAGGCTGGCAGGTATGTCGAGATAGACGCCGCCTGGCCGACCCGAGACGGCAGCACGTATGGCTCGAGCGACGCCGACGCCGATGTCTTCGGCGTGGAGGATGCGGTAGGCTGCCTTGCACAGGGGCTTCGCGACGGCGAGTTGGTCCATCTCCTCGTAGTCGCCCTTCTGGAGATCCACGATTTCGCGCTCGGAACTTCCTGAGATCAAGATCATCGGCCAGCAATTCGTGGTCGCATGGGCAAGGCTGACGAGACCGTTCAGGAATCCCGGTGCCGATACTGTGAGGCATACGCCGGGTTTCCGGGTCAGGTATCCGGCGATCGCCGCGGCGTTTCCGGCATTTGATTCATGACGGAACGAAATGACGCGCATGCCCTCGGCCTGCATCATTCGGCCGAGATCCGTTACGGGGATGCCAGGGACATGGTAGACGCTGTTGATCCCGTTCAGCTTGAGCGCGTCGATGATCAGGTGGAAGCCGTCCGTAAGCTCCTGCGTGACTTCCGTTTTCGGGTCCGATCCGTCCATATCCGTTATACTCCAGGTTGACTGCTCGATTTGGCAATGGGTTCCAGGCGCGCCCATGTGCGAGCAACGTGGTCATGAAGCCGCATCGTGTGTTCGCGCACGAGCTTCTCGGCGAAGTCGGGGTCACGCGCTTCAAGCGCCTCGATGATGGACATGTGGTCAACCACCGACCGGCTTGCACGATCGCCTTCGCCAAGCGCACGACGCCGGATCGCGTGCATGTGGACGAAGAGGCCTTCGGCCATGTCGGCAAGCAGCTTGCGCCCGGACATTTTCAGGATCATCTGGTGAAACCGGATGTTGGCATCCGAATACTCGCCGAGATCAGCGCGTGCCGAACTTTCGGAATGGCGCATTGCATGCTTGCGCAGCTGCCTTATCTCTCCTTCGCTGGCGTTAGTGGCTGCCAGCCGCGCTGCCATCGATTCGAGCGCCGCCCACGCAACGATCATTTCGAGGATCTCGGTCAGCGACTTGCGCACGACAAAAACACCCTTTCGTGGCGCAATGCTGACGAGGCCGTCCTTTTCGAGACGGGCCAATGCCTCGCGAAGCGGCGTGCGGGAGATGCGAAGCTGTTCCGCGATGGACCGCTCGTCGAGGCGCAAGTCGGCGCCATCGTCGTAGATGTTCATCTTCGTGATCGCATCCCGAAGCGTTTCGTAGATGTGATCTTTCAGAGTGAAGTTCGTCGCGATCGGCTTCAGTGGCAATCTGCCGGCCATCACCGCCTGTCCCCCAAGACACGTCGTATTCTGTGGTATACCATACGCCAGAGCTATTTGGTCCGCAATGCCGGAATTTCGCTTGGTCGGAGTGAACTCGATTTCTCGTGATCCGATCTGGCATGCTCGAACCGCCGATGAATATTGGAGGCCGAGTTCCCGATGTGATGCCGAATCCACGCGAGCTTCTTCGTGTCGGTCCGACCGGGAGTCTGAATTTCGCCTCCGAGGCGTCGGAAAGACACCCTGGTTCCCTTTGGAGCAGCGCATGCAGGGACACTTGGCACTGCCCAGCAGCGGCATGTGATGCGACGACAGTCTCGTCAACTGGTTGTCGCGCAGGAGATTCAAGCGTTCACGCCGGGAATAGCGTGCCTCCAGTTCTTCTCCAGCGGCCTGAGCCAGATGTCCTATAGGCGCGATGCTGTGCTCAGGCTGACTTGCGGCACCAGCGAATCTGTGATGCAATGCAAATTGCAAGTAAAACTTTCAATGTGCTGAATACCTGGCTACGGTGCATCATGATCAAGCGCGAGATCACGCCTTGCCTTTTGGCATTGTTCGAGCAGTATCCGTTCGTCACGGTGACAGGGCCGCGACAGTCCGGCAAGACCACGCTATGCCGCGCGGCCTTCCCGCAACTCGACTATGTCAATCTGGAAGCGCCTGATCAGCGGGATTTCGCGGAGTCGGATCCAAGGGGGTTTCTTGGCCGTCTCGGCGAAGGGGCAATCCTGGACGAAATCCAGCGTGTCCCCGATCTCCTGTCCTACCTGCAGGTCCTGGCGGACGAAGCAGGGCGGAACAGCCTCTTCGTCCTGACCGGGAGCGAGCAGTTCCAGCTTTCCGATGCCATAAGCCAGTCGCTTGCGGGGCGGACGGCCTTGCTTCGCCTGCTGCCGTTCTCGCTTGCGGAACGACGACAGACCGGCGCGAGCGATGGCATCGACGACATACTCTATTCCGGCTTCTATCCCCGGATTCACGACCGGAAGCTTGAACCACGGCAGGCGCTCGGTGACTATTTCGAGACCTACGTCGAGCGCGACGTGCGCAGGATCGGCGAGATCCGCAATCTCGCGAACTTCCGCAGATTTGTCCGCCTGTGCGCAGGCCGCGTCGGGCAACTGGCCAACCTGTCGTCCCTTGGCGCCGATGCCGGAGTGTCCCACACCACGGCAAGCCATTGGCTTGCAATACTGGAGGCGAGCCATGTCGTGTTCCGGCTCCCGCCGTTTCACGCCAATATCCGCAAGCGGCTGGTCAAGACGTCGAAACTTTACTTCCATGATGTCGGGCTGGCGAGCCACCTCATCGGTATCGAGCATGCCGGGCAGATCGGCACCCACCCTCTCCGCGGGTCGCTGTTCGAGAATGCCGTCGTGGTGGAGGTGCTCAAGCATCGTTTCAATCGCGGTCGCCGGTCCAACCTGTCGTTCTTTCGGGACAGCGGCGGCTTGGAGTGCGACCTGCTGTACGAGACCGGCAGCGGCATGGGGGCCATCGAGGCAAAGTCCGGAGCGACGGTCGCCTCCGACTGGTTCGATTCGCTCAACCGGGTGGCGAAGGAACTGCCTGGCATCACCACTAGGGCCGTTGTCTATGGAGGTGCGGAACGACAGTCCCGGCGGGACGGAGATGTGGTGCCGCTGATCGGTCTCAGCGGCATGCTCGGGCGAATGGAAGATCGGAAGGAGACCTGATGGGAAGAGAGCGTGCAAGTCCGCAACGTGGAAGGCAGTTCTGTCCTGTTGCATGCGCCGAACCATCGGTGCGTCGTCCGCGGAAGGCGGGTCGCCGATCAGGCTGACGCGGCCTGCATGGACCGCTTGCATCGAAGGCACGTGATGGACGTATTCGATCTCGATGAAACCGTCATTGATCGTAACAGGGCATTCGCGCGCCCGTTTGCCAGGAACCGCTCGCCGAAGCTGAACGCCAAGGTCGTCGAACTCTATGCAGCCAGGCGTTTCCGGCACGAGCCACTCATTCAGCTGATTCCGCACTATGCTGACGACGGCTCGAATCAGGATGCGCGCAAGTGTTTCGGAATCTCTCGGGCACCGGGAGCGGCAGGAACGGAACGCTCACGCTCACGCTCAGCAAGCACCAGCAGCAGGCTGCCGGCTATGCCCTCAGCGACCGGAGTTTCGTTGTCATGCAAGGCACAGGATCGGGAATTCGCTGTGCGTCTTCATCCCGATGATCGACGCCGCGATCGAGGTGCGGAACGCCGGCGAGGCGCGCAGGTCACCTGCCTCGACGGCATCTGTCGCGGAACAGTGATGATCGCCATCGGCAAGCGCAGACAAGGCCGCGCGGACCGCCCTGCACCAACGTGTTGCAACGGTCGGCCACGCTGGTGAAGTCGTCGGCAATTGCTCATGGGACGATTGCCATGTGTCAGGCTTTGCCAATGGCCACTCGGGAAAGAACTTCGTTCGTGACCGCACGGGTGCCCATGTCCCCACCGAATTCCATAGGACGGAGGGCACTTGCCGCAAAGCCCCCTTTAACGGCCTGTTCGATGCTCTGCGCGGCGTCTTCGAGCTGCGTGTTGCCGGACCTTTCGGCCAGATAGTCGAGCATCAGCGCTCAAGAGAGGATCGTAGCCAACGGATTTGCCTTGTCTTGGCCCATGACGTCAGGCGCCGAGCCGTGGGCGGGCTGGAAGAGGCCGATCTTGTCTCCAATCCCGGCGCAAGCCGCCATGCCCATGCCGCCAACGAGGCATAACGCATCTTGCCGTCAATGTGAGGGATGCCGAGGTGGCAGAATCGTTCGTGGCCGAGAATGGCATTGCGATCACCGGACGGTGCCATGTCACTAGGACGGGGTCGCTCGACATGGCAATTTTCTCGAAGTCGGCATTGTGTCGTTTGCCACACTCGGTGACGAACGTGCCGGCCGGGCAGGGATTCGGCGCCGTTCCCAGACGCGACGTTGCACTCGCGCGGCCATGCATCGTTCAGCGTTCCAAGGCAGAAGTTTGCGCGCGCGAAGTACATTCGGTTATCGTGGCCGTGAATTTCAACCTGTCGGATGCTTCGGCACCCGACGCTTTCCAGCACGAAGAGGCAATGCCGTGTCACAAACGAGAATCAGGAACATGGAGGAATTTGCCGCGGTGAGCGGAATTTCCCGGCCTACGGTTTCCAAGTACTTCAACGATCCGGCCAGCGTGCGGAAATCCACCCGGGAGCGCATAGAGGCGGCTTTGGAACGCCACGACTATCGCCCAAACATCTACGCCATCAACCAGAACCGCCGCCTCACCAAGAACATCGGGATCGTGGTGCCCTACCTGTCGGACCCTTTTTTCGCGGAAATCGCACGCAACGTGGAGAGCCTGGTCATCGACGCGGGCTTCCGGCCGATTCAGCTGAACTCGCAGGGCACCAAGGTCCAGGAGAACGACAACCTCGGGAGCCTCAGATCGATCAAGCCCGCAGGGGTGCTTCTGGCACCCTTGGGGCGGACATCGGACCGGTCCTCGGTCGAGTCGTTCTGCAGGGATGTCCCCACGGTCTTGTTCGACAGCAATATCGAGCATCTGGGCGAGGCGTTCATCGGGTCGAACAACGACCAGAGCATTGCCTTGGTCATCGACTATCTGTGCCGATCCGGAGAGCCGCCGGCCTTCTTCGAAATGAAGGAGCCGCCAAACCCGAATGCGTTCAAGCGCCGATCGGCATATCTGGCGACGATGGATCGGCTTGGGCATGAGCCGCACCTGATCCAGGTGGAAGGGGACGGATGGGACTTCGAGGCCATCGGCTTCAGCGAGGGCATGCGCGTGATCGAGCGTCGCGGCCTGCCGACGGACACGGTCCTCTGCAGCAATGACCGGCTTGCGATCGGGTTGCTGTCCGCGGCCTACGAAATGGGCATGCGGGTCGGAAACGGAGCAGGTTGCGCATTGCGGGTTGCCGGACACGACGACCACCCGTTCTCGCGATATACTTGCCCGACGCTGACAACGGTTTCGCAGGACTACGCCTCGATTGCCGAGAAGAGTGTCGAGACCCTGTTCCGGCTGATCGATTCGGGCGAACGTGCGAAACGGCGGGACACGACTCTGTACGACGCCACGCTTGTCATGCGAGGGTCTGCCTAACAGGTTGCTTTCCGAACATTTCTTGAGAAGCTTTACACGCGTAAAATAAATAATTGACGCGCGATATAATTCCTGTTAGCGTTATCGGGCAACATCCAATTTGAGGGAGGTGTCAAATGTATCTTAGGAACGTATTTGGTGCGGCATCGGTGCTGTCGCTGATCGCGATTGGCAGCGCCAGCGCGGAAAATCTCGTCATCGCGACCGTGAACAACGGCGACATGGTCCGGATGCAGGGCCTGACCGACGACTTCACCAGCAAAACCGGTCACACGGTCGAGTGGGTGACGCTCGAGGAAAACGTGCTCCGTCAGCGAGTGACGACGGACATCAGCACGAAGGGCGGCGCTTTCGACATCATGACGATCGGCATGTACGAGACGCCGATCTGGGCCAAGAACGGC
>JAJEGW010000104.1 GCA_022819605.1 Silicimonas sp.
GTTGTAGAGGTCGCAGAAGTGTCCGAGCATGTCCGTCAGGGCCGCTTCCTGCGCCCTGTTCGGGTAGAGCCGGTACTTGTAGCTCCTGATCAGCCGCCTGCCCATGTTCGCCATGTGTTCCAATCTATGCCAGGCCGGTCGCCATTGCAAGGGGCGCGCATTCACCGTCGATCCGACGATCTTCAATCAGCATTGTTCTTCATGATGTGAGCATCCATGACGGCGATGCCTTCGTTCAATCCGCTCCGCCCAAATCCCAGACGAAATCGGTCTTTGGGAACCGGACCAAGGCGTGACGAAAATATGGTCCCAGGCAGAAGCAATACTCCGCTTTCCTCCACCAATGACCTGCAGAATTCCTCTACGCCTTCGGTTCCCGTGAAGCGCGGGAAGGCAATGCATGCGCCATCAGGCCGTTGCCATTCGAACAGGTCAGCGTGCCGGGCGAAGAAGGCGTCCCATTTCGGCAAGTTCTCGTCCACGATTCGGCAGTTGCGCGCCAGCAGTCGCTCGCGGTTGTCCAGCGCGAACTTCGCCAGCCGTTCGCTGGGCCCGGAATTGCAGATCGAAAGATAGTGCTTCATCCGCTCCATCTGGGAAACCAAGCTCGAGTCCTGACAGGCGATCCACCCGATCCGCAGGCCCGGCAGGCCGAAGGATTTCGACATCACGTTCAGCGACAGGCCGCGCTCGTAAACGTCTGCGATCAACGGCAGGTGCGCGGTGCCGGACGGCCCCAATCCGTTGAAGATTTCGTCGTGCAGGATGTAGATGCCGTGGATGCGACACAGGTCGACAAGCGCCATGTAGCGATCGAGGGGCAGGATGGTCCCGGTCGGGTTGTGCGGGAAATTTATCGTGACCAGTCGCGTGTTTGGACGGATCGCGTCCCCGATGCGGTCGATGTCGAGCGACCAGTTGTCGCCCGGGTCGAGCGGCACCCCGGTTGCCTCGCAAATGGCGAGAGGCAAGGTTTCATGGCTTTGGTAGTTTGGCGTCACGACAATTGCGTGGCTGTCAGAGTCCAGAATCACGTTGTTGACGGCAAAGATCCCTTCGCTCGCCCCTGCGAAGCACAGGATGTCCGAAGGCGACTGCCGCAGGTACGTGCCAGCAATCGCCTCACGAAGATCGGGTGCGCCGAATGTCTCCGTATAGCCGAGCCAGAGGCTGTCGAACGCTTCGCGCTCCTCCGGCGATGCCATGGCCAGCAATTCGCGCATCGAGATGCTCTCTGCATCTGACGCGGTCAAGTGGTGCTTGGCCTTGAACTCCCATCTCGAAAAATGGGTTTCCAATTGAAAGTCAGGCAGTGTCGGCATGGCGCGAAGCCTACAGTCGCCAGGCAACGATGGCCACGACCATTTTTCGTCAATTGGCCGAAGCGTGGGATCAGAATTCATGTCCCGACTCAAGCGCGGTATTCAGAAGCGAGTTTTCAATGTTCAAATTCTTCCAAGAAACTTGATACACTCGCATGACGGAAGGTGCCTGTCGGCAAACCGAGGACGACGATAGGAACGATGGGTTCGCGCGAAAGTCCCGATCAGATTCGATATTGCGCCGATGTGCTCGGCACAACAGCCAAGGAAAGAACATCTTGACCCAGAACAGCTCTATCCGAACCTGTCTTTGGTTCGACGGCAAAGGACTGGAAGCGGCAAAGTTCTACGTTAACCTGATCCCAGGGAGTGAACTGCATGCGCCGGACACCGGGAATGATGAACCGATGCTGGTCTCATTCACTCTTGGAGGCGCTCCCTACGAAATCCTGAATGGCGGCCCGCACTACAAGCTGAATCCGGCTTGCTCAATTGCGGTTACCACTCCAGATCAGGACGAAACTGACCGTATATGGGATGCCCTCTTGGCCGATGGCGGTGAGGCGGGGCGGTGCGGCTGGCTGATCGATCGCTGGGGCGTATCGTGGCAGGTCTATCCTCAGGCCTTGCCGCAAATGCTGGGTGCGGATGACCGCGAGGCCGCGGCACGTGCGCAGACGGCAATGTTGGGCATGGGCAAAATCGACATTGCCGCAGTGAGGTCTGCCTTCGAAGGAAATTGATTCCGTCTGACTACGTTGGTCGAGCACATTGCAGCGATGTTGGGTCTTGAATGAATCTAGAACCTCATGCTCCGAGCAAGTGCAGTAGCCGAGAGTTTGCCAATCACTCTCTTCGCGTTCGCATTCCGATCGGGAGAGTTGCCGGGCCTCCTGAAGCCACCGCGGCGCGCTTCGCCAGGTTCTTGACCGAAGACGTGGCAACAACTTCTCGCCGCTTAGAGAATCGAAGCGTGTTCTGGGCGATCCGCGACAGGTCGTACTTGTAGTTCACCATCACACCAGACGATCGCACGAGACCCGATTCCGAATGATCGGCGTCGGAGTGAATTGCGTGCACAATCGCACCGTTCCCGAGGTGAAATCGAGCAACTGGATCCAAGGGAAGACCGTCCGCTGCCTTGGCGTCCAAGAGGTACTTCGCAGCGAGTCTCTCAATGCCTCGGGGGTCGTCGCCACTGTGGGGAGTCCCTTCGTTCTTCAACCAGCGCATCAACCCGGGGATTGGCGACAGGGTCACGAATGCCCTTATGTTGGGCAGATCGTGAGACAGGTCGCGCACGACCTGCTTGATCAGCGAATTGCCGAACGACACGCCCGCCAGCCCCGCCTGGCAGTTCGAAATCGAGTAGAACACGGCCGTATCGGCGTCTTCCGCGTCCATGGCTTCGCGCTCTTCGGACAGCACCGACTGAATCGAATTCGGAACGCCGCAGGTCAGCGCCACCTCGACGAAAATCAGTGGCTCATCCGGCATCGCGGGATGGAAGAATGCAAAGCAGCGCCGGTCAGTTGGCTGCAAGCGCCGGCGCAGGTCGTCCCAAGTGCCGATTTCATGCACTGCCTCATAGGCGATGATCTTCTCGAGAATCGATGCCGGGCTTTCCCAGTTGATCTGCCTCATGACCAGAAAGCCTCGATTGAACCAGCTGCGCAGCAAGTGAACGATGTCGTGATCGGTTCTGGCAAATTCGGGCCGTTCCTCCAGCAAGGCCAGCAGATCCCGTCGCAGCCGCACGATTTGCGCCGTGGCCCCGGGCGCTTCGTTCAGCTGGCGAAACAGGGCCTGCCTTCGCGGCTCGGAGGCCTTGGAGAGGGCTCTGAAGTTCTTCGGCGAAGGATCTGAACCGTAGGTATTGGCCAAATCCGCCACTCTGGCGGCGTCAAGATCCAGCTCGTCATTCAGAAACTCGAAGAACGCGATCTTCCGGTCCCGGTCCAACATGCGGTACCGGTTCAGGATGGTGGACGCCAATTTCCAGCCCGAAGTTTCGTCGGATTCGGTCTGGAGGGCGAGGCAAATCTCCTTGATCTCGCGCCCGTCTTCGAACTTCCTGCCAAATGGTCGCCGATCTAGCAGCGTGGAGAGAAGATCGCTCAGCGTGGTGGAGGCCAGCATCCCGGAGTTCGTCAGCTGAGCTGCGCCCTTCCGGTGGCCAGGCCAACGTTCAGGGAAATGCTGCCCTCGTTCACCAGCCACTTGCGCAGCGTGTAGCTGCGTGCGCCACGATTGTGCATGGGGTCGCCGTCGGCGAGTTGCTTCGCTTCCGCCATGCTGCCGGCCCTGTAGACGATCAGGCCTGCACCTTCCATTGATTCACCCGTGCGGTTCGACAATGGACCCGCCAGCACAAGAATTCCTCGCTGTTCGAGTTCGCGCTGGTACTCCAGATGCGCGGGAAGGCATTGCTTGACATCGTCAGGAGCCCTTTGCGGCGTTGATTCAACGATGTACAGTTCAAGCGCCAATGCGCCACGGTCCTTGGCAATCGCCTTGTAGTCGTTCCAGGCAACCATCATTGTCTCCTTGCGATTTTCGGGAAGTCTAAAATATCGATTTTATTTGACAAGAAGAAAAACGTGGGCAAAAATGCAGCGCATGGCAGTAGCCCATGGGGGAAGTTGCTGATGCAGATGGAAAACACGTACGTCACGTGCAGATTCGCGCGGACCTTGGCAACGCCTTGCGAGTACAAGCTCTGATGTCGATCAATTCCGACACGCTTGAAGCCAGACGGAGCGATGCGCTGGAAGCGGTCCGCGCACTCCGCAATCGCAAGCCTGCGCTGGACGACGACAGCATTGACCTGATACTGCGCGGCGCACGCAACCACTATGCATGGCGGGATCAGCCCGTTCCGCGCGAACTGCTGCAGGCAATCTACGAAGCTGCGGCGGCCGGGCCGACCAGCACGAATTCCTGCCCGGCACGGTTCGTCTTCGTCACGTCACCGGAAGGAAAGGACCGGCTCGCCAAGTCCCTGAAGCCGGCGAACATCGACAAGATGCGCACCGCGCCGGTGACCGCGATCGTCGCGCATGATCTCGAGTTCTGGACCCGCCTGCCGTTTCTGTTCCCGCACGATGACCGCCGTCCGATGTTCGAGGGCAAGTCGGCGTTCATCGAAACCACCGCATTTCGCAACGGCACCCTGCAAGGCGCCTATTTCATGATCGCGGCCCGTGCCGTGGGGCTGGATGTCGGGGCGATGTCCGGGTTCTCGAATGAAGTGGTCGACGAAGAGTTCTTCGCCGGCACGACGTTGAAATCCAACTTTCTCATCAACCTCGGCTATGCCGATGAAACCGCGTTGTTTGAAAAGCTGCCGCGGTTTCCCTTCGAAGATGTATGCTCGTTTGAGTGAGGGAACATGGCGATCCGGCAAAAGACTGAAATGACCATCAAGCTGACCGCGCGCGGCACAAGCCATGCGCGCAGCGAAATTGAGGCTGACGGTCTCACGGCCGTGATCGACGAGCCGGCGGCGCGCGGCGGCACCAACGAGGGCCCGTCGCCCACTGTCACTGCATATTCGGCGCTTATCGGCTGCACCAATGTCATCGGCCACAAGTGCGCCCAAAAGCTCGGTATCGACATCGGGCATTTGAGCTTCGAGATGGAGGTTGATTTCGACCGGCGCGGCGTGCTGCTGATTGACGAGGTCGACGTGCCGTTCAGGGCCATCCGCCTGATGGTGGCCGCAGACGGACCCGCGAGCCAAGAGGAAGTGGACATGGTGGCAGCGGAAACCGCAAAGTACTGCCCGATCTCGAAACTATACGAACAGGCGGGCACGAACCTGACTGTAAACTGGCGCAAGGCGTGAGCGGCGTCACCTAAGGGAGGAAAACAATGATTGCAAAACTGACACGACGTACAGCCCTGGCCATGGCCCTGACCTTCGCTGCCGTGCCCGCGATGGCCGCCGAGTCCGTCAAGGCCGTGGTGATCGACGGCTACCCGGCAGGAGCGCTTTGGGTGAAGGAGTTCACCAACTTCTTCATTCCCGCGGTCGACGAGCGGCTGGCGAAGTCCGGCAACTACGTCATGGAATGGCAGGAAAGTTATGGCGGGTCGATCGTAAAACCGAAGGGCGTGCTGGAAGGCATTCAGCTCGGTCTAGGCGATATCGGAATCGTCACGACCATCTTCCACAATTCGAAACTGCCAAGCCAGGCAATCTCTGCCGTGACACCGTTCGTGGCAGCGGATGCGCGCGCGGTCGCCAAGGCGGTCGATGAAATCGCCAGGGAATTCCCGACGATGCAGAACGAGTTCGCGGCGCAAAACCAGGTATATCTGGCAACCGGCGTGGTGCTGGACACCTACCAGCTCTTCTCGAAGAACCCGATCAACAGCCTCGCCGATGTCGAGGGCGGCAAGGTGGCCGGCGCGGGGATGAACCTGCGCTATCTCGAAGGCATTGAGGGTGCAGCCGGAGTGCGTGGCGGCCTGACCGACTTCTACAACATGCTGCAGACCGGGCTGGTCGATCACGCGATGCTATGGCCCGAGGCCGCCAAGACCTTCAAGATCGCCGATGTCGCGCCATACATGCTCCGTGCAGACATCGGCGCGGTAAACTCCAAGACCATCACGGTGAACAAGGACTATTGGGATGGCCTGCCGGGCGAGGTACAGGATGTGCTGAAGGAGGTGGCCGTGCTCTACCGCGACCACGTGGCTGGCATCGCCATGGACCGTGCCGCCGCAAGCCGCGAT
>JAJEGW010000135.1 GCA_022819605.1 Silicimonas sp.
ATCGCGTGTTCGGAAGTGTCTTCGGGCGGATCACCCGACATGTGGCAAGCCCGCACTCACGACGGGACGATCACTGAGTATCGGGCAGGGACCTACATCTTCAACGATCGTTCGCTAGTGGAGCGGGAAACCTGCAACTGGGAGGACTGCGCTGGCCGGATCGTTGCCACGGTCGTAAGCGTCCCCTCCGAATCCAGGGCAATCATCGACGCAGGGTCCAAGATTCTTACGACGGATCTGCTTGGGCTCGATGGCTTCGGGTATCTCGTCGGACATCAGCAGGCGCGAATTGCCAAATTGAGCGAGGAACATGGGATCGTCCGATGCGGTCCAGATGACAGGTTTGAAGTCGGAGAGCAGGTGCACATTGTCCCAAATCACATTTGTGTCGTTACCAACATGCTGGACAATGCATGGCTCGAGCGAAAAAGAGGAGAATTGTCGGTCCTGACGATTGACGCACGGGGCAAGCTGACCTGAACTCAATCGGCCGCCGGTCGCACGCGGTGGCGTACTGGGAGCCTCTTGCACGTCCCCGAAGCGGAAACGAACAAGGAATTGGCTGTTGATGGCTGCGTATCGCCGTTGTCCGGCGCATGTTTGCCGGAACATTCTCCAACGCGGCATCGCGTTGGCCGAATGGGACATAAGGCCGTTGGGTTGTCCTGGTGCGTCCAAGAGTGTTCCTGAACCATATGTTGCCGGGGCAGGGCGCGGAACGGTATCCTGCTGGAGAATTTCAGTCATGTGTGAGCCCCAAAACTTTGGACTCATCAGGTCGGACGATCCGGTGCTTGCCGCGGCAGCGCACAAGGATCTGTTTGGCCAGCTTCAGTCCGGACAGATTGGCCAGATAATCGGTCATTTGGATTCCCTTGGCAGGCAGGCCTGGGCTAGCGTCTTCCGCCAGCCAGCAATTCGGCCTCGGGCAATTTCTTTAGGGTGAGCATGGCCCAGGCTCCAACAACCGGGCCGGGAAAGAGGATTAGGAACGTCCAGCGCCAACTGCCCAGCATTTCGGCCAGCATCGGCAGCAGCCAGACGGTGATCATTGTGATCCCAAATCCCACTCCCATCTGAAATGCCACGGTAGAGCCAACGAGGGTCTGATCCGCGAGTTCGGTCACCGCGGCGGTGTACTGGGCACTGTCGGCGATGATGATTGCGCCCCAAATGGTCGCAACCGCTATAAGCGCCCAAGCCGGACCACCAAAGGTCACTCCGATCAGCAGCGCGGCAACCCCCGAAGTGGCGGCGCAGAATGCCGTTATGTTGCACCTGCCAAAGTGGTCGGCCATTTTCCCGGCGGCAACACTGGCCGGTGCACCCATCGCAATTGCCGCAAAAGCAAGAATCGCTGGATTGCCGACGGACAGACCCGCCAACTGCGCGGCGGCCGCATAGGCCATTATCCAGCCCCACATGGCATAAAGGTCCCAGCAGTGGCCAAAATACCCGATGTTGGCGAGCATTACTGATCGGTTCCGAAGGATTGCACCGATTTGGCGTGGGTCAACCTTTGTGCGCGAATACGGATGCGGCCCCTCGTTGAGGACGAACCCGAACAGTAGGGCGGCGATCAAGCAGGCAACGGAGCTTCCAGCAAGAACCAGTTGCCAATTGGGTCCTGCGCCAACGCCGCGCATCAGATAGGGCAGGGCCGATCCCAGCGCGAGAGCCCCCACCATGACCCCTAAGGCAAGGCCTCTTGCCTGCCTGAACCATGTTGAAGCGAACTTCACCGATGGTGGGTAAACAAGCGCCAACGCCGCGCCGGTGGCAAATCGCGCGGCAATGACAGACGCTGCTCCGGGTTCCAGCAGAGCAACCGCGTTGAAAACGCCCGCAGCTGCGCTGGCCCAGGCCATGAGGCGCGTAATCGGCATGATATCGGAAAGAGACAATAGTGAGGAGGCCAGCGCTCCAACCACAAAGCCGGCCTGAACCGCGTTTGTCAGCCATGTTGCCCCAGCTGGCGACATGCCGAGCGATGCGCGCAGCTCTGGCAGAATCGCGGTGGCCGAAAACCAAGTCGAGAGCGACAAAACCACGGCGCATGCCGAGAGGAAAAGTGCAGTCCATTTGTTCGAAATCCGCACTCATATCCCTTCCGGTCTGTTTATCAGGTTCAGGCAATGCCGCAGCCACTGAAGCCAGCCTTCAATCGTTCGGCACATAGATGTTGTTCTTGGAATGGAGCATATTCGAGGCCACCTGAAGATCGGGCGCATACCCCAGTCCGCGGCCGGGTCCTGTTCAGAGATGCTGCGCGGTTCTCCCCGATCCGCCCGCTTCAACCCCTTCGGCTGATGCAGGGCCTTCAGCGAACGGTAGACCGTGGACGGGCTGGCACCGAAGAGCTCGGTCGTTCGGCCGACCTCTATGTCGCCAACAATTCCCATACCATCCCGAGTTACGCCGAGCGCCACACGCATCATGCGAATCTTCCGATCATGCAACTTTGTCGTGGCGGCTCGGCCGGATCAGCACTTTCGCGGAAATTCCAAGTTGTTCATGCAACCGCCGGATCATTTCGATCGACAGGCCACGCTTGCGGTTGAGAACGTCGGCCACCCGGTTGCGGGGACCGATCATCGGTTCGAGGTCCTTGCGGGTGAGCCCCTGCTGCTCCATCCGGAACCGGATCGCCTCGATCGGATCGGGCGGGTCCACCGGATAGTGCCTTGCCTCAAAGACTTCGATCAGCGTAGCGAGCACGTCCAGGCTATCGCCATCCGGCGTGCCGCTCTTGGCGCCCCAAAGGCGTTCGACCTCTTCGAGCGCTGCTTCGTAGTCCGCTTTGGAACGAATAGGCCTCAGCTCAGTCGCCATGTCTCACCTCAGCTACGTCTATCCCGTCATATGCCTTGTGAGTGCCAATCCACTTGATCCAGACGATGCCCTTCTCGAAGTCGACCGCCACCACCAGGCTGTAGTCGTTGCCCTTGATGTTGAAGACAATTCGCTCGGCGTTAACGATGCTAGCCGTGGCGTAGTGTCTCTTCACATCGGCGGAACTCGCCCACGACGCCTTGCTGACCTCATCGAACCAAGCATCAAGCGCGGCCTTCACCGCCGACTGGTCCTTTTGCCCCGCGAGGCTCTCGACAAACTCCCGCAAGGTGCGGCGGGCAATGATCCTCATTTGAGAATCAACGTAGCATGAGACCATTCCGGTCTCAAGTTTGAATCTCATACTATGTCGGCAGCAAGCCATATGTCCGCTGCAAGTAACAAGCCATCTGTCCGGTTCCATAGTGGCTCCCAAGACCGGGGAGCTGCGAATCATGGAACTGGCAGGGACGATGCAGGGGAGAACGCGAATGAAGTTCGAGGAACTCTTCGAGAGGCAGCAGGCCCGGGGCAGCTGAGCCAGAGGATGCGGCGCGGGTGCTGGGCGTTTCGGTGCGGCCCTTCCGGCGCTGGGAGGGCCGCTACGTGGGCCGAGGGCGACGACGGCCTTGTCGACCGCGTTTCGGGCAACCGGATCCCGGCGGACACGGTGCGGGAGGTGCATGAACTGTTCGGCACGACTTTCCACGACTAAACGGTGAAGCAATTTCACGAGAAGTTCGTGGACGAGTTCGGCTTCGGGTTCAGCTGCAACTGGCTGCGCGTGAAGCGCCAGGACGAGGACCGCTTTTGGCGACAGAGCCCTTCAATGTGTCCGGCAATTGAAACTGACGCCGCAACACGATGGGTTAGGCGGTTTCATCATGCCGCAGAGACGGTTCGTGGTTTCGGAAAGCAATCATGAAGGCTGCCGGTTTTGGCCAAGCCTGCACGAGCGCCGGGTTCTGCAAGCGACTCCAGCAAAAAATTCTGCGCCGACGTTCCCTAGATCCACGCTCGAACGATTTGGACACAATGACATCGGCCCATGCATGGCAGGCGCCGCTGGAAGGACGGATCAAGATTGGCGACAACGACAAGAACGGCTTCGGTGCGGACCAATTGCTCTCAGCCCTGCCGGAACCAGCACCCAGGCGCCCTGCCTCGGGGAAAGAACTCGCGCCAAAACTGTTGCACTTTCATTTGCCAGAATTGTGGCAAATTCACTTGCCACCGACACGCGGGATCGAACGTTTTAGTGCCAAGCCTTAAGTCGCTCACGGCACAAATCCAGCATCTGCTCTGCCCTGGCCGCGATTTCCGCGTCAATGCTCGGAACATTCGGTACGATTATCTGATCGAGCGCTTTGGAATAACTCTTGGTGAGTTCATCGATTGCGGTGTCGGCTGTCCCTGCGGGAATCCCGGCTGTCACTGCCATTCGAAGGAAATCAGCGCGACGTAGTCGGTCATCTTTGCCGCCCAGCTTGAGGGCCATTCGATCATGTTCAAGTCCGGGAAAGACACTGGTGGTCACTGCGTCGTAAAGCGGTGCCATCCGCACACTCTCAAAGCAGTCGGTGCTCGGCGCTGCGATTTTGAGCAAAGCGAGGTTCTTCAGATGCATGTCTCCGTCTGCGATGAGCCAGGCAAACAGTGCGCGTTTGAGTAGAACCAACAGGTCTTCTTCGGGTGCGCTGGAAAGCGGGCGCACAGCACGCGCAATCTTTTCGATCGTGCCATCATATTTGGCTTCTGGGGGCAGATCGAGAACAGAGCATATATCTTCGAGCGCAATGCGGCGGTCATCTTCATCGCCGCTGCGGATATCAAACCGCTCTACAATCAATGCTGCCGGCATACCTTCAGGCATGCCTGTCAAAGCGATGTCTGGCACTTCAAGCCCAGCGGACCGTCCCAATGTCAATGACAGAAATTCGACAATTGGCAAAGCCTGAAACCCGCCGGTGCCTGCGGGCTTTAGAATATGCGTGAAGGGTTCAGTAGTACTGGGAGTGAGACGCCCCTGCGGGTCAAGAAACATTGGCGCTTTGACCTGCACGCCGGACAGGCGAGGTGTCAGGGCACTTGCATATAAGCGCGCGAGATTTGCTTCAAAACTCTGCTCGATAGAACCGCGTGCCGGCCCCTCATAGCGACCGGTAAACACACTCGCTTCGCAGAAATCTTTTAAACGAGTACGAAGACGATCTGCAGGCAGAGTTGCAATCTCGTCGCGATCAGGGCCGATCGTGATGTTCGACATGTAGCGCTTGCCTGAGTATAGCACTGCACGCTCATCACTTCCCTTCAGAACGCGCTCAAGCCAGCCTTCGGGCAATAGCGAGAGAATAAACGCGGGCAACTTTCCCGGTGCGCGCTGCTGTATCAAGGGTAGATCGAAGCCATTTTCCGGCTGCCAACGCCACTCAAATCCGTCATGAAGTAATGCACCGATTGGTTGGCCGTGCCAGGCAACTACGAGATCAAGTGTAGCCTCATTGCGTACTTCAATCAGCGATGGAGATTTCAGGATGTAGCGCTCTGCTTGTTTGCCCTCGCGATACCATTCATTTTCACGCGCGAGTGCCCAGAGCGCGTCAGCGGCCTCTTTTGGGCTCCCATACTCTTCGACCAAACGACCTGCCAGCGAGGCGCGCATATCTTCATCGACCGAGGCAGCGTGCTCACTGCGTAGACGAAATGCTTCGAGAAAACGGTGCCGGAGCGAAGAAACATCGATGCGGAATTCCCCGAGCCCGTCCGCGATTACAGCCTGCGCGGTTGAGGGATGGGCTGGCGCTGTATTTTGAATGATCTCAAGCGTTCTGATCCGGGTACGCTGGGAGCGCGGACCACTAATGAACAAGCGTCCATCGCGGGTCGGTGCCAGCAGTACCGCGCTTGCCGCAGACAAATAGGCTCTAGGATAGAGATAATTGGCTATGCGCACGGCGTGACGCAGCACTGTGCCATCGACATCCTCTTCGGCATCGGCATAGATGCCGCGCATGAGCTGCACGATCCGGCCTGTTCCGGCCTGATAGTGGGCGCGCGCCTTGTCCAGATTTTCACCAACGAGATAGAGCACTGTCCACCTTTCGCGTATTTGACCTACGCGATAGTTGGAATAAATCGCATCACATGTCAAGATTTCCTAACTTTTCCGTATTTTAAATACGTGAAAGTTTGAAATTTGATGAAGCTCGGCCAGCGCAAACTGGCATCAAGGTCATCATGCATGTGACAACATTGATCACCATCAGCGGCGATGATCGTGGCGAAAGCCTCGGGTCCGACGATGGTGATCATCATATCATTGGTCGTCTCGTAACTGTAAAGCAGGGCAAGGCTAGTCCGGGAAAATCGCTCAAAAAATTTGCCGATTTTGAAGGCGCGTATTTTCTTCAGCGTGTGCATCAAAGTTTGCGTTATATCACACGCTCGGGATTGCCGTTTCTCCATTCCTCCATAGACCTCGCGCAGGGGACTGTCGCGTTCAGGCGACAGGTGAATGCGCACCCCTTGCAATGGCGACCGGCCTGGCATAGATTGGAACACATGGCGAACATGGGCAGGCGGCTGATCAGGAGCTACAAGTACCGGCTCTACCCCAACAGGGCGATCGGGCAAGTGCTTTTGCTGTTCGAGCGCGGTGACATGCTGCGCAGCCTTCGCGCGGCGGGCATCACGCAAACTAAGGGCACATATGATGCCGACGGCGACAGCGGCTATGTTGAGGACATCGCGATTGAGCCTGCCGAAATCCTTGTCTCTGATCGGATGGATACCGGATGGCTCCCCGACTTGTCTCCTTGTGGTGAGAAACGACCTGGCCTGCCTTCGGGGAGGTCTTTTTTGTTGGCATGTTGCTCGCTTTCTCTCAAGCCTGTCTGCTTGCAATATGCTATCATGAGTGCTATATTGATAGCAATCCGAGGGAGAGCCAAAAAATGGGTCAAATGACTGTTCGCAATATCCCTGACCCGCATTACGCTGCGCTGAAGCGTGTGGCCGCTGCCAACGACAGGAGTGCCGAGGCCGAGGTGCGCCATCTGATCGCGCAGCATGTAGGCGGAACAACGGGTTTCGGCTCTAAGCTGGTCAGCAAGTACAGCGGGATTGCCGATCAGAATGTCCTGTTTGAGCGCGATCAAGCCGCCAGTGACCCGGTGAACTTTGAATGATTATCATTGATACGATGGTTCTCTCAGAACCATTCAAGCCAAAGCCTGACTCCGCCGTGATCGACTGGCTGGACCAGCAAATCCCGACTGATCTGTTCGTGACCACCATCAATCTCGCGGAAATGGAATATGGACTTTGGTCCATGCCCGAGGGCAAACGTCGCAGACAGTTACATCGAGGTATCACAGAGCTTTTCGAAGTGGATTTCTCGGGTCGTATTCTGCCGTTTGATTCAAAGGCGGCGATGATGTTTGGCACAAACATAGCCCTGGCCCGACAGAAACACGGGAAGAATGCCATCAAAGACATGGACGGTATGATTGCGGCCATTGCGATCAGCCATGACCGATGCCACGTCGCGACGCGAGACCAACGCCCTTTTGAATTGATGGGTGTTGAGGTGATTGACCCATGGTCAGAGTGATACTGCACACAATGGGACCGGGCGACGCTCGGCTGATCTGACCGGCGTGCATTTCAGAGCAATTCGGTGGCGGGCAATAAAATAAGCCGCGGAAGAGTGCGGTGAGGATGGTTTCGCGTGCAGACGAAATGCGGTCACTAGGTATTGTCTGGGCCAAACTATGGGACTTATATACGTAAGTGCCATTTAGCTCTTGACAAATACAGCAAAGTGCCATACATTCAGAATCAACAGGAGGACGATAATGGCATACAAGGCACCCGGCAAGCACCACCGCAACGGCATCAGCATCAAGAAGCTGATGCAGATGTTCCCGACAGACGAAGCCGCCCGCGAATGGATCGAGAACATTGTCTGGCCGGACGGCCCGCGCTGCCCTGATTGCGGAACTGACAATGTGCAGTGCGGCATCAAGCACAAGTCCATGACTCATCGTTGCCGCGAATGCGAAGGCAAGCCGCGCTTTAGCGTGAAGGCAGGAACAGTGATGCAGTCAAGCAAGTTGGGCTATCAGACGTGGGCGATTGCCGCTTATCTGGTCACGACCAACCTGAAAGGTGTTTCTTCGATGCACCTGCACCGCGACTTGGAGATTACCCAGAAGTCCGCTTGGCACCTGATGCACCGTCTGCGCAAGACGTACGAAGCCGGACAACCCCTGTTTCAAGGCCCGGTCGAGGCGGATGAAACCTACATTGGCGGCTTGGAGAAAAACAAGCACCATGACAAGAAGCTGAAAGCCGGACGTGGCGGCGTCGGCAAGGCGATCGTCGCGGGCGTGAAGGATCGAGAGACGAACAAGGTTGTCGCAAAGGTGGTGCCGGACACGAAGGCAGTCACGCTCCAAGGGTTCGTGGAAGGGCACACGAAGCCGACCGCGCAGGTTTACACGGATGAAGGTGGCGGCTACGTGGGGATCGACAGGGCGCATGAGAGCGTCAAGCACAGCGTCGGGGAGTATGTGCGGGAGATGGCCCACACGAATGGCATGGAGAGCTTCTGGGCGACGATAGAGCGGGCGCACAAGGGCGTGTTCCACAAGTTCTCGAAGAAGCATCTTGACCGCTACGTCACGGAGTTTGCCGGAAGGCACAATATCCGCAACGCTGACACGATTGAGCAGATGCGCAGCATTGTCGAAGGCATGATCGGCAAGCAACTGCGCTATAACGACCTCACTGCCGATAATGGACTGCCAAGCGGAGCCAGAGCGTAACGCTCGGCCTGTAACATGGCAAAAACTCAAGAGAAGGCATTCAACGTTGAGTTGGGCCGTGCGCTGCGCGGCAAGCATCCACGATGGCCGGAGCGGATCGGAGTCGAGCAGACAGGCGTGTTTGCGCAATCAGCCGGTCTGTGCCCTGACATCATCGTGCGGCACCCTGGAGGCGTTCCTGTCGCCGTTGAGACAGAATTTGCACCCGCAAACACTGTTGAAGAAGACGCCCGATCACGTCTAGGCATGACATTGAAAGAAGACGGGACCACCATCGAACAAGCAATTGCCGTGCGGCTTCCGAAATTGTTTGCTCGGTCGGTTCAAAGCGAGATCCATTCCATCATTGCAAGCGGGGTTCTGGAATACTGCGTCTTTTCCGGTGCCCCGGACAATGCGACCCGATGGCCGGTGTCGGGCAGGATAACGGGCGGGATTGACGACTTGGCAACCTGCATCGAGCAATCCGCCCTTTCCGAAGACAGCATTGCGAAGGGAATGCAGGTTCTTGAAGACGGGATCGGCCAGGCCGCGACAAGGCTTCGGGACGCTTGCGCGGAAGCACCCGACACATTGGACAAGATTGCCCGTCAGTTGCACCAGGACGATGGCCAGCAGACATCCAGGATGGCAATGGCCATTCTTGCCAACGCCATGACGTTCCACACGGCCATTGCGGGTGCGCATGGCGTCGAGACATTGGACGAAATCCGGGGGGGGGCAGACTGTTGCCGAAGTCCAAGGTCTTGGATGTCTGGGAACGCATCCTTACGGAAATCAACTATTGGCCGATTTTCCGCATTGCTTCCGACATTCTCAAGCCCATCCGCAACGGGACCGCACAAGAGATTCTGAACATTCTCGCCCGCGTTGCATCCGAACTCGATGCGCTTGGCGCGACCAGCCAGCACGATCTTTGCGGCAGGATGTTCCAACGCCTGATCGTTGATCGCAAGTTTCTGGCCACGTTTTACACCCTGCCAAGCTCGGCCGCGTTGCTGTCCGAACTCGCGGTTTCGCGCTTGGATGTCGATTGGGCGGACGCGGATGCAGTGACATCCCTGCGCATTGCCGACTTTGCTTGCGGCACGGGCGCATTGCTCAATGCCGCCTATTCTGCCGTGGCGGGGCGCCATCGGCGTTCGGGCGGCGATGACCGGGACATCCATTCTCGGATGATGGAGCGTTCCTTGGTCGGAACCGACATCATGCCTGCGGCAACGCACCTGACGGCAACAGTTCTGTCCAGCACCCATCCAAGCGTTCCGTTCGACAACACGTCCATCCTCACCATGCCTTATGGGGAGCAACCGGCAAAGACGGGACGACCTACGGCACTAGGCGCGCTTGACCTCATTGTTGATGACACGGCCCCAACGTTGTTTGGAACAGGCAGGGATCGGGTGCGCGGCATTTCTGACGGCGGCAAGGAACAGATTGACCTGCCGCATGAAAGTTTCGACCTCGTAATCATGAATCCGCCATTCACGCGCCCGACCGGACAGGAAGCGGAAAAGATCGGAGTCCCCGTCCCTTCCTTCGCAGGATTTGCGACTAGCGAAGATGAACAAAGAGCCATGTCAAATGCCTTGGCAAAAACCCGCAAGCCGGAAATGGCCGGGCGCGGAAACGCCGGGCTTGCGTCCAACTTCATCGACATTGGCGATGCCAAGGTCAAGCCGGGCGGCGTCCTGGCA
>JAJEGW010000220.1 GCA_022819605.1 Silicimonas sp.
CGCCGTTCAAGGTTCTTTCCGGTCTCGTGGAGGAATTCGGCACTGACCGCGTCATCGACACGCCTATCGCCGAGCCCGGCTTCATGGGCATTGCCGTTGGTGCGGCGATGACGGGATTGCGCCCGATCGTTGACCTGATGTTCGGCGACTTTCTCTATCTGGTCATGGACCAGCTTTGCAACCAGGCCGCAAAGACCCATTACATGTCAGGGGGCAAGTTGAACGTGCCGCTGGTGTTGCGAACCAACCTTGGGGCCACCCGGCGTTCGGCCGCACAGCATTCGCAGTCGCTTCACGCATTGGTGGCGCACATCCCGGGTCTCAAGGTGGCCATGCCGTCCTCGGCCTACGAGGCGAAAGGGCTGCTGAAGTCCGCGATCCGCGACGACAATCCGGTCGTGATCTTCGAGGACAAGCTGATGTACCAGGACAAGGCGCACGTGCCGGAAAAGGAGTACCTGCTCCCTCTAGGCGAGGCGGCGGTCCTGCGCGAGGGGCTTGAGGTCACCTTGATCGGTACGTCGTCAATGAGGCAAGTCTGCGAAAAGGCTGCAGAGATCCTGGAGGCCGACGGCATTGGTGCGGAAGTGGTCGATCCGCGGACACTTGTGCCTTTGGACGAAGGGACAATTCTTGGATCGGTTCGCAAGACGTCGCGCGCAATCGTGGTTGACGAGGGGCATCAGAACTTTGGGGTTACGGCGGAAATCGCCGCACGCATTTCCGAGAAGGCGTTCTATTACCTTGATGCACCGGTGATCAGGATGGGAGCGATGGACGTGCCGGTGCCGTTCAGCCCGGCGCTTGAGGATCTGACGGTGCCGACGCCTGAGGCCGTGGCCGCCAATGCCCGTGCGCTCGTCAGGGGAGTTCCGGTGCATGCCCTGTGAGGTGAGGATGCCGCAGCTTGGCATGGTCCAGGACTCGGGCGTCATCACTGCCTGGCTCAAGAGGAACGGCGACCCGGTCAAGGCGGGGGAACCAATTTTCGAGGTTGAGACGGACAAGGCCACGATGGAGGTTGAGGCGGCGACGGACGGTTACCTGAGCGGCGTGAAGGCAGCCGAAGGGGACGACGTACCCGTTGGCGATCTCATTGCCATGATCGTCGAAGCCGAAGGCGATGTCGAAGAGGCCAGCACTGGCGCGTCCGTCACGGAGCCAGAGGATGTGGCCGTCGTGGAAGCCGCGCTGCGACCTCAACCGGAGCCTGGGAAGCAGCCGGCACCTGCTCCGATGGAGCGGGTCATGCCGAAGTCGATTGGCTCCGGCCGCGTTCTCGCCTCGCCAAAGGCACGCAGGCTTGCGACCGAGCGGGGAATCGACCTGCACCAATTGCGCGCGCATGGTGTTGCCGAACCAATTCACGTAGCGGACCTGGACGCAGCCTTTATCGTCGGCGGGAATTCCCTACTTTCAGCGGTTGTCGATCCGACGTCGTTCGATGAGATTCTGGACCGGTCCAGGACAGCCGACCGGACCAGGCTTCTTGCCTCGTTCGCGGCAGGTGCTTGGCGCGCCACGTTTGATGTCTCTTCGGTGTCGGTCGCAACTGAGGACCTCGACGGACAACGCGAGGTCGTCGTCAACCCGGATCGAGGTGGTGCCGGTGTTGCGGAAGACCCTGTTCTGACTCTTGTCGATCTCTGTGGTTCGCGGATAAACGGTTACGTGCCGATGGATGGTGGCGTGACACTATGCGTGGCGCGGAGCGCCGCCGGATACGGCCTGTTGCTCGCTTTTCCGGAGTCCCGGCTTGCGCTTCCCGGCGCAGCAGCCCTTGTAGAGGAAATTGCCGTGCGGATCGAGAATCCGCTTTTGCAGCTTCTGTAGCAACGGGCGCGATTGCGACCGATCCCAGGGTGCAGGTCATGTCACGTACGGTCTCGACCTTGGACCGGCGAATGTACCCACACGTGGCTGCTGCCAATGTCGCCCGGCCGAGAATGGAACTTGGCAGAACCGCACTCTCAATTTTCCGCAAGGGAGACGAACCGGACGCCTTCGCATTTTGCCAGAAGTTCGCCAAGATGTGCCACTTCGACGAGATTCGCGCTGCGACGAACCGCGCCCGAATTCACGGAGCGCTAAGACAAAAATCCATCAGGTGCGGCGCGGACACTTCGAAGCAGAGTGTGCATTCGGGATTCCTTGCATACGTATTCATGATGCCGTAGGGTCGTCTGGCAAATTGCAATTCAATTGGGAGGAAGAAATGCGCAAACGGACTTTGCTGAAGGTGGGAGCGGCGGTCGCCATGATGCTCTCGCCGCTGTCGGTCGCGGCAGCAGACCTGCCGTACAACCTGCACGCAGGGAAGCCCCACGAAGGAACCACGCTCAACATCCTGAGCGTCGTGACGCCCCAGTTCGACGGCTTGATGCTGCGCGACGAGGAGTTCACCGAACTGACGGGCATCGAGACCGAATGGACGTTCATTCCCTTTGCCTCGCTGCAGGAGAAGATCAACGCTGAAGGCCTCGCCGCGAGCGGAGCCTTTGACGTGGTCAACTATCTTGACAGCTGGGGCCCGCCGAATGCCCACTGGCTGATGCCGATCGACGACTTGATGGCTCGGGACGGCATCTCCATGGACCGCTATCCGGCCGCATTCGCCCGGTCGGCGCAGTTCGAGGGCCAGACCCTTGGCTTTCCATTGCGCGCGCACCCGCAGGTACTCTTCTATCGCAAGGACCTGATCCCGAATCCGCCGACTTCGTGGGAAGAGGTCGCCGCGATGGGCGAAACCTGGGAACATGACGACATCGCGCCGGTCGCGCTCTATTACAACAACGACGGAAACCGTCAGGCACTCTTCATCTGGCTGAATTTCCTGTGGGGCGCGGGCGAAGACGTGTTCAACGAAGACGGGTCGGCCGGATGGACCACGGAGGCCGCATTGAAGGCGACCGAGGACTATGTGGGGCTCCTGACGGAACACGGCGTCGCAAATCCGAATTCCGTCGCCTTCGTCGAACAGGATGCGCGGCAGTCGTTCATGCAGGGAAATTCAGCGATGATTCCCGGCTGGTGGTGGTTCTACTCGGCGTTCCTGAACCCGGAGACGTCGACCCTGACCAAGGACCAGGTCGGTTTCGTGGGCATGCCGTCCTACGCCGACACCACCAAGACCTATGCCATCTCGATGCCTTTCGCGATTTCCGAGTATTCCGACAACAAGGACGCCACGTGGGAGTTTCTCAAGTGGCTCTCCAACCCCGAGATGGACAAGGCCAACGCCACCGTGCGTGAAGTGAAGGGCAAAAGGATCGTCAACAACGTTGTGACTCATATTTCGTCACTTACTGATCCGGACGTGAATGCCGCGAACGACGGGATTCAAATGGCGGCTTGGGAATCGCTAAAGGAATCCGACATTATGCCTCAGATTCCGGAATGGCCTGAAGTTGGCGACCTACTGTCTGCGGCGATCGCCGAAGCAGCGGCGGGCGGGGACACCCGTCAGTTGATGCTGGATGCAGCGGAGCAGGCCAATCGGGTGCTGCGTCGCGCCGGACGCATCGAGTAGGCGAACCTCTCCGTTCTGGCCGGATTGTAGTCAGGAAAGCGGCGAACCATCCCGCAGGAATGCGGGGTGGTTCCAATCGGAGCAATCTCCAATGCGTGACAACACGCTCAAATATCTCTTGGTCTTGCCGGCGATCGTGGTGGT
>JAJEGW010000190.1 GCA_022819605.1 Silicimonas sp.
GGATGCGGTCGTAGTCGGCGTCGAACAGTTCGTTCTCGGCTTCCCAGGGGCAATGGTCGTGCCAGACGGAGTTCGGGTTCTCCTTTTCGTAGATCCCGATGAGGCCCCGTTTCTGTTCCATCCGGATGTACCCCGAGACCAGCCGGTCGTCGCGAACGACGGGGAGTTCCCTCTCGAGATCCTGGAATTCCGGCACGGGTTCGGTGACCAGGTAGTGATGCGTCATCGAGGTCATGGGCAATTGCAGGCCCGACCATTCCCCCATCTGCCGGGCGTAGGTGCCGCCCGCATTGACCACGTGCTCGCACGTGATCGTGCCCCCTTCGGTCTCGACCATCCATTCTCCGGCATCGTTCGTTGAGACATTCAGTGCGCGGCAGCGGCGGAAGATCCTGACTCCCAGCTGCCGGGCGCCGGCGGCAAGGGCCATGGTCGCGTTCGACGGGTCGACGTGCCCGTCATCCGGCGTGTAGAGGGCGCCGAGCACGCCATCGAGATTGTAGAACGGGTGCTTGCCGGCAATGAACTCCGGGTCGACGAGTTCGATGTCGAAGCCAAGTGCGCGGCCGACCGAGAGCGTCTGGCGAAGCCAGTCCAATTCGTCCTCGGTATAGGCCAGCCTCAGCGAGCCGCATCCGTGCCAAGTCACCGGCTGCCCGGTTTCCTGTTCAAGCAGTCCGGAATAGAGGCTGATGTTGTAGTCGACGATCCGCCCGAGGCCGTAAGAGCTGGTGGAGCGCGTGATCTGTCCGGCGGCATGCCAGGTCGACCCGCTGGTCAGTTCGGCCTTTTCAAGAAGCACGGTGTCTTTGCCCCATCCCTCGTGGCCGAGATGATACGCGAGTCCGCAACCCATGATGCCGCCACCGACGATGACGACCCGTGCGTGGTTGGGAAGGTCTTGCTTTGGCATTGGCAGGATTCGTCATCGCGGGATGTTTCGCGGACCCTATGTGCGCCGCCACGTCGTCGTCAACGCATCGGCAAACGAGTTGAGTTTGCGCCATGGAAGGCCGCCATCTCTTCGCTCCGGCAGCCCGGCTGGTCCGGATCACGTACAGCTAGCTTTCCCGACCAAGCTTCGGTTGCGGGAATGGATACGCCTGTTCGAAAACGCGCGGCGACCGGTGTATTTACCTTGTTGCGCGAACATGTCCATCCTTGCTGTAATCCAGGATTAGGCGGTCGCGTACGAGAATGATCAACCTCATCGCATTGGCGGTTGGCAAGACTGTCCGGTCAGTGGGGTTGGCAGGTGCGGTTCTAGGCAAATGATGGTTCCACAAGCACTGGTAGGGATAGTGCCGCCAGCGTGATTTGCCCTTCGCCCAGTGTGTCTTCAAACCATCTCAAGACGGGGCGCTCCAATCTCAGTTGAAAGCGCGAATCGAGCATTCCAAGTTCTCAGGCAGCAAGGGGAGAAGCACATTTATTTTCCATAGCGGCAATTCGCATTGAGCCGTTCCGCTGCCTTTGGGCGGATCGCATCGCCGTCTGCAGGCCATATGACAGAACAGGGATACAGCAGAAACTCACCCATGACTGTTTCCCTGTTCCATTGTGCTGGCTTCCCACTCTGGCCAACTGGGCTTGGTGAGGTCTGTGCCCGATGATATGGTCGCAGTTCCGCTCATGCAGCCTATGACAGGATGCATCTCTATCGCAGTGCTTTCGGAACCGGAACGAAGCGGTCGCCCGACGGCTGCATCTCTTCGGAAAGTGAGAATCTCTCGCTTTATGCTGACGCTTTCGGTTTTGTAACCCGCCTCAAGCCAAGCGCAGGCAACGGCATTTCTTGACGGATCGTTGCCCCACCAGGCCCGATGCTTCCGCGCCGGAGCGGGCAAGTTGGAGCCGATCACCCGTTCGACATCGTCAAAAGTCATCGCTATTCGTTCAAGTCCAACGGACTCAAGATGCACGTGGAGCGGGTCGTACTTCTCTTGTCGCAGCGTCATGTTCTCCATCTCCCAAATGTCCCCACACAAGAATGGATTCTGATAGCAGGTCAACAAGGGTAGTTTTCCAGGCGCTCGGTCGATCTTGGCAGTGGTCTGCTTCAGAGCTTGAATTGCGAATCGGGACACACCGGGCTCTGGCTCAAAGCATGGGGCCGCCTCTGCGGCAGTGTCGGAGTGCCGGGCAGCGCAGGACATGCGGAGATCCGCGGATAACTTCAAGCATCCGAGGATGGCAGGCAAATCAACGTGACGGCTTCAGGTATCGGTGATGCGCCAGACCAACTCCCCTTGCCGGCGCTCCGCCGAAACGCTGGCCATTCTGCTTCAGCCCCCCAAGCACCGCGGCAACTTTGGACAGGCGAGACTTCTTGCGCTGGGCCAGAGTGCACCCGTCTCTGCGAAGAACGGGAAGAGTGCGGGTGAGTTTGCCTCACTCTGACCGAGGCAATCAGAAATCCGGCGGGATTGGACACGTGGGTGCTCCGCAATGGCCGGAGCGGATCTTCCATGTCTTGTGAAAAACTTGTTGACTTTTTCACGGCATCTGCGCGGATATCGCATTGTGACATCACGGCGGGGCTCAAATGACCGTAACCATTGCGACCGAGAGCCTGGGCCAGGACCTGCGGGTCCTGCGTCGCCAGCGTGGATTGACGCTTGCCGAAGTGAGCGAGCGCGTCGGACGCTCGATCGGTTGGTTGAGCCAGGTCGAGCGCGACATCTCCGAACCGTCCATGGAAGAATTGAACGCGTTGGCCGCCACGCTCGACATGCCGTTGCGTTCATTTTTCGGCAAGTCTCCGGGCGTTCCGCACGAGGAGGGCCGCATCGTCCGCAAGGGCGGCCGTCGTCCCCTTGGCCACCGCGTGCACGGGCTCTTCGAGGAACTCTTGTCGCCGGACCTCACGGATGACTTCGAGGTGGTTCACTCGACCTTCGCGCCGGGTGCCGAGCGTTCTGAGGACACCGTGCGTCCGACCCAGGAGGTCGGCTACATCGTTTCGGGTCGGCTTGAATTGACCATCGACCGCCAGAGCTTTGACCTGGAGCCCGGCGACAGTTTCCGCATTCGCGGAGAGCCCTTCCGTTGGGCCAACCGCACATCCGAAGCTTGCATCGCGATCTGGGTGATCGCGCCGCCCGTATACTGAGGATCCGCCCATGGCCGAATATCCGACGACAGCCCGCGCAGTCATCATCGGCGGAGGCGCGGTAGGCGCCTCTGCACTGTATCACCTAGCGAAGGCCGGATGGACCGATTGCGTGCTGCTGGAAAAGAACGAACTTACGGCCGGATCGACATGGCATGCGGCGGGCAACGTGCCGACCTTCTCGACTTCATGGTCGATCATGAACATGCAGCGCTATTCGACCGAACTCTATCGAGGTCTGGGCGATGCCGTCGGCTATCCCATGAACTACCATGTCACTGGCTCGATCCGGCTGGCCCATTCACGGGAGCGGATGCAGGAGTTCCATCGAGCCTGCGGCATGGGGCGTTACCAGGGGATCGACATCCAGATTCTCTCTCCCGACGAGGCGAAGTCCATGTATCCCTTCATGGAAACCCATGACCTGGAAGGCGTACTCTACGACCCGACGGACGGTGACATCGATCCTGCGCAACTGACGCAGGCGCTCGCAACGGGCGCACGTGACATGGGTGCACGGGTTCTGCGTTTCACTCCCGCAACCGGGATCAGCCGCGGGAACGGCGAATGGATCGTCCACACCGAAAAGGGCGACATCCGCTGCGAATGCGTCGTTAACGCCGCAGGGTACTACGCGCAGCGGGTCGGCGAGTGGTTCGTGCCCTACGGAGGCCGGACGGTTCCAATGATGGTGATGAGTCACCAGTACCTCCTGTCCGAGGAGATTCCCGAAGTCGCCGCCTGGACACTGGAGAGGGGCAACAAGCTGCCACTGATGCGCGATGTCGACGTCTCCTACTACCTCCGGCAGGAAAAGAACGGCTTCAACCTGGGGCCATACGAAAGGAACTGTCGTGCACATTGGGTCTCGCCGGACGATCCGATGCCGGAGGACTTCAGTTTCCAGCTCTACCCGGACGATCTCGACCGGCTCGAGGCCTACATAGAGGATGCCATGGCCCGCGTGCCGCAACTTGGCATGTCCGGCATTGCGAAGGTGATCAACGGGCCCATTCCCTATGCCCCGGACGGCAATCCGCTGGTAGGGCCTATGCCCGGGGTTCCAAACGCGTTCGAGGCCTGCGTCTTCACCTTCGGCATCGCGCAGGCAGGAGGTGCGGGCAAGGTGCTCGCCGAGTGGATGACCGAGGGCCAGACCGAATGGGACATGTGGTCCTGCGACCCTCGGCGATACACGGACTACACCGATCGCGAGTTCTGCATCGAGAAGGGCATGGAGGTCTATGGCCACGAATACGCGATGCACTTCCCCTGGCATGAATGGCCTGCAGGCCGTGACCGGAAGCGGTCAGCACTGCATGACCGGCTGGAACAGGCCGGCGCGGTCTTCGGTGCCTATAACGGCTGGGAACGCGCAAACTATTTCGCTCGTCCTGATGACGACACGAGCCACGACGCAACCCAGACCTGGAACCGGTCGGGGCCTTGGGAAGAACGCATTCGCGAGGAGTGCGAGGCCGTGCGCGATCATTGCGGGATTCTGGCGATCACGGGCTTCGCGCGGTTCAAGGTGCAGGGTCCCGGTGCGCGCGCCTATGTCGACAGCCTGACGGCATCGCGGCTGCCGGGCGAGGGCCGAATCAGTCTTGCATATTTTGCGGATGACAGGGGGCGCATCGTCACCGAGATGTCGGTGTCGGTGCACGGCGACAGCGAGGCGCGCCTGATCACCGCCGCGACCGCCGAGTGGCATGACGGCGAACTGCTTTCCCGCAATGCACCGGACGGCATCAGCGTGACGGATCACACGAAGGAGTTCGAGTGCCTCCTTGTGACCGGTCCGAAATCGCGCGAGATCCTCGGCAGCATCAATGAAGGCCACGATCTCGATGCAGGGTGGCTGTCGATCAGCCTTGACGGCAGCATTGCCGGCAAGGAATGCTCGCTGGCCCGCGTTTCCTTCGCCGGCGAACTCGGCTGGGAGATCCATTGCCGGTTCGAGGACGCTCCAGACATCTGGGACGCGGTGACGGATGCGGGCGCGAAGCCGTTCGGAATGTGGGCGCTCAACTCGCTTCGCCTCGAAAAGGGTTACCGTGCCTGGAAAGGCGACCTGTCCTCGGACTACAGCCTGCTTGAGGGCGGACTCGATCGCTTTATCAGGTTCGACAAGAACACGGACTTTCCGGGGAAGGCGGCGCTGCTGGAACAAAAGCGGAAGGGCGTTGCGAAGCGCTTCGTCACGCTGACAGTGGACGCCGGTGCTGCGGACGCGCCTTACATGTCGACGCTTTGGCATGATGACGAAGTCGTCGGCGAAACCACCTCGGGCGGGTGGGGCTACCGCGTCAATGCCTCCGTTGCCCTTGGCATGCTGCGATCCGACCTGGCCGTTCCCGGAACGGAAGTCGAGGTCGACATCTACGGGGAGCGATGCAAGGCCACAGTGCAGCCCGATGCTCCGCTCTGGGATCCAAAAAACGAAAGGCTACGGGCATGACGCGGGATTCAAAGAGGCGGACTGCCAGATTCAACGGCCGGTTCGGACCCGCGAATTTGCCCGACGAGCATCCGCCGAGGTCATTGCACGACTGTCCGGCCACGGGCGGCACGTCGGGGAGGAGTGACCATGCTTGACGCCGAGGCGCAGCGCATCATCCGGGAGTTCCCCCTGGGCATCGTTGCCACCGTGACGCCGGACGGCGAACCTGCGGCGGCGCCGAAGGGCACGTTCCTCGCCCTTGGCGGCGACGCAATCGCATATGGAGACATACGCTCGCCCGGAACGCGCCGAAATCTCGCCAATGCGCCTTCCGCCGAAGTCGTGTTCGTCGACCCGTTTCGCCGCAAGGGCGTGCGTGTCTTCGGGCCGGCCACGCTCATCGGCAGGCACGACCCGTCATTCATGGAACTCTATCCGATGTGGGAGGAAGCATGGAGCGAACTTTCGTCGCGCATCTCTCATCTCGTTCGCATCGGGGCGGAACGCGTGCTCCACCTTGCGACCCCGCCCTATGACGACGGCGCTACCGAGGACGAGATGATCGCGCTCTACAAGTCCAGGTTTGCGGAGCTGTACCCGTGAGCGCGCTTCCCGCACATGCCCGTGCCGTGATCATCGGCGGCGGCGTTTCCGGCTGTTCGGTTGCCTATCACCTCGCCGAAAGAGGCTGGACGGACATTCTGCTCCTGGAGCGCAAGAAGCTGACGAGCGGAACGACCTGGCACGCGGCCGGGCTGATCGGGCAGTTGCGGGCCAACGAGAACATGACCCGGCTCGCCAAGTATTCTGCCGATCTCTACCGGCGGCTCGAAGCCGAGACAGGCGTAGCGACGGGATTTCGGATGGTCGGATCTCTTACCGTTGCCCTGACAGAGGATCGGCGTGAAGAAGTTTGGCGCCAGGCATCGCTCGCTCGCGCTTTCGGCGTCGAAGTGAACGAGGTCGGCTCAGAAGAGGTCAAGGCACTGTATCCGCACGTCAACGTAGAGGACATGGTGGCTGCCGTTCACCTTCCGGGTGACGGACAGTGCGATCCGGCCAACATCGCGATGGCGCTGGCTCGGGGCGCGCGGATGAAGGGCGTGAAGATCACCGAGGGCGCGAAGGTGACGGCGGTCACCGAAAGCGATCGGAAGGTGACGGGCGTCGATTGGGAGATCAACGGCGAAACGGGCCATACGAGCGCGGAAGTCGTCATAAATTGCGGCGGCATGTGGGCGCGCGAGCTTGCGGCGCGGTCCGGAGTTACGCTGCCGCTCCATGCCTGCGAGCATTTCTACCTCATTACCGAGCCCGTCGACGGCATCGGGCATCTGCCCGTCCTCCGGGTCCCGGACGAATGCGCCTACTACAAGGCCGATGCCGGAAAGATGATGCTTGGGGCTTTCGAACCTAAGGCAAAGCCCTGGGGAATGGGCGGCATTCCCGAGGACTTCGAATTCGATACGCTGCCGGAGGACTACGAGCACTTTGAGCCGATTCTCGAATTCGCCATGAATCGCGTTCCGCTGTTTCAGACTGCGGGCATTCACACCTTCTTCAACGGTCCCGAAAGCTTCACTCCGGACGGCCGCTACTATCTTGGGGAGGCTCCCGACCTTGACGGGTACTGGGTGGCCGCCGGCTACAATTCGATCGGCATCGTTTCATCCGGAGGTGCGGGCATGGCGCTGGCCGAGTGGATTGACGATGGCCGCGCGCCGTTCGATCTCTGGGACGTTGATGTCCGGCGTGCCCAGCCGTTCCAGCGCAATCGACGGTACCTGAAGGAGCGCGTGTCCGAATCCCTCGGCCTCCTCTATGCGGACCACTACCCGTTCCGGCAGGTCGAGACGGCGCGCGGGGTGCGACGGTCCCCGGTCCATGAGCACCTCAGGGAGCGCGGCGCGGTCTTTGGGGAAACGGCCGGATGGGAGCGCGCCAACTGGTTTGCACGGGAAGGGCAGGAGCGCGAATACCGCCATGACTGGCAACGCCAGAACTGGTTCCGGAACCAGCGGGACGAGCACATGGCCATGCGCGAGGGCGTGGGCCTTCTGGACATGTCCTCCTTCGGCAAGATCCGGGTCGACGGTCCAGGAGCGCTGGGTTTCCTTCAACGTGTCTTTGCAGGCGACCTGGACAGTCCGGTCGGCACGACAACCTACGGCCAGATGCTGAACGAACGAGGCGGGATCGAAAGCGACCTGACGGTGACCCGGCTCGGCGAGGCAGCGTTCCTGCTGGTGGTCCCGGCAGCCACTGTGCAGCGTGATCTTGCCTGGCTCCGCCGGCATCTGGGGGATGACGTTGCGGTCATTCTGGATGTCACGGCCGCCGAGGCCGTCTTCCCCCTCATGGGTCCCCGGTCGCGGGAGGTGATGCAGACGATCTCGCCGGACGAATTCTCGAATGCGGCGTTTCCCTTTGGCGCTGCCCGGGAAATCGAGCTTGGATTGGGAGTCGTTCGCGCGCACCGGATTTCCTATGTCGGCGAACTGGGTTGGGAAATCTACGCCTCCACCGACCAGGCCGCCCATGTCTTCGAGACGCTTCTGGAGGCCGGGGAGGAATTCGGTCTCAGGCTTGCCGGCCTTCACGCGATGGACTCTTGCCGGATCGAAAAGGCGTTCCGTCATTTTGGACACGACATCACCGACGAAGACCATGTGCTGGAGGCCGGACTGGGATTTGCAGTCAAGACCGGTGCCAAGGAGGCATTCGTTGGCCGCGACGCCGTGCTCAGGAAGAGAGAAGAGGGTCTCAGGCGTCGCCTCGTGCAGTTCATGCTCGAAGACCCCGAGCCGGTGCTGTTTCACAACGAGCCTTTGGTTCGAGATGGCGAGATCGTGGGCATCGTGACGTCGGCGAACTACGGGCATGCACTGGGCGGTGCGATCGGCATGGGCTACGTACCGTGCAAGGGCGAGAGCGCTGAAGAGGTTCTGGCTTCAGGCTACGAAATCGAGATCGCTGGGACTCGCGTCAAGGCGGCAGCCAGCCTTGCACCGATGTATGATCCAAAGGCAGCAAAGGTGAGGACCTGAGATGGCACGAACGAGGTTAGTTCAATTGCCGTTCTGCGAGGTGAAGCCGTGAGCCGCCGCTCGGGAGGACGCGCCGCACGCGTTGCCCTCCGTGCGGCACCGCTCGCGGAGGATCTCCGACCGGTGCGTCCAGGCATGAAGGGAGGACGCTACGCGCCGCTCTCCGAAAGTGGCGTGAGGCGCATTCACGAGGCGGCTCTTGACGCCCTGGAAGAGATTGGCCTTGCAGATGCCCCGCCGTCAGGCGTCGAAGCAATGACGGCAGCCGGTGCCCGACACGACGATGACGGACGCCTCCGGTTTTCGCGGGCGCTGGTTGAGGACATGCTGGCAAAGGCGGCACGCAACATCACGCTGCATGGCCGGGATCCTAAATACGACCTTCATCTTGAGGAAAGCCGCGTCCATTACGGCACGGCCGGGGCGGCGGTGCATGTCGTGGACCCGTTCACGAAGGAGTATCGGGATCCTTCAACGGCGGACCTCCACGATGCGGCCCGCCTCGTGGAGCACCTGGACAACATCCACTTTTTCCAGCGCCCGATGGTCTGCCGCGACATCGAGGACAATCTCGAACTGGACCTGAACACGATCTATGCCTGCGTTGCCGGCACCAGGAAGCACATCGGCACCTCGTTTTCCGAGCCCGGCAATGTTGCTCCCGCCGTCAAGCTGATCCACATGCTGGCCGGCAGCGAGTCGGAATGGCGTGCCAGGCCCTTCATCTCGAACTCGAACTGCTTTGTCGTTCCGCCGATGAAGTTCGCGGAAGAGAGCTGCATGGTGATGGAAAGCTGCATACGCGCCGGAATGCCGGTGCTGCTCCTTTCTGCGGGACAGGCGGGAGCGACGGCACCCGCTCCGATTGCCACGGCAATCGTCCAGGCCGTCGCCGAATGTCTTGCGGGCGTGGTATACGTGAACTCGGTTGTGGAGGGGCATCCGGCGGTGTTCGGGACCTGGCCCTTCGTGTCGGATCTTCGCACGGGCGCAATGTCCGGAGGTTCGGCTGAGCAGGCGTTGCTCACGGCCGGTTGCGCGCAGATGCACCGGTTCTACGGATTGCCCGGCGGCGCGGCCGCCGGCATGGCCGACTCCAAGCTCCCGGACATCCAGACGGGATGGGAGCAGGGGATCAGCGCCGTGCTGGCTGGGCTGGCGGGACTGAACATGGTCTACGAATCCGCCGGCATGCAGGCTTCGCTCCTCGGCTTCTGCTTCGAGAGTCTTGTTCTTGACGACGACGTCATTGGACAGGCGCTGCGTTGTGTCCGGGGGATAGAGGTGGACGAGGACACGGTTTCGATCGAGACCATGCGCGAGGTCTGCCTTGGCGGACCAGGGCACTACCTGGGCAGTGACCAGACATTGCGCATGATGCAGACGGAATACACCTATCCGGTGCTCGGAAACCGCATGAGTCCCAAGGAGTGGGACGAGGCGCAAAAGCCGGAAATCCTGTCCGAGGCCCGCGCAAGAATCGAGAGGATCTTGTCCGAGGCAAAGATGCAGGTCCCGGCCGAACTGGACCTGAAGGTTCGCGAGGAGTTCAGGATCCACTTTTGAAGCGCCCGAACAGAAGTTCGGGAATGCAGGCTGAGCCGGTCTTCGTCAGGTCGCGGTCGCCGACATGCAGCGCCTTCTGCTTGGGCCTTCGACCCAGTACCTGTCGCCCGTACGGCAGAGCCATGCGGCATCGCCGAGAAAGAGCGGGGCGGTCGCGCGGTACGAGAATGACTTGAGCGTGCCGAGATGCTCTGCGGCAAGGCAGGCAAGTCGGGTTGCCAGAAGCGGCCCGTGCACGACCAGCCCGGGATAGCCTTCTTCGCGACAGTAGTTCGCGTCGTAGTGAATGCGGTGGGCATTGAAGGTGATCGCGGAATAGCGAAACAGGGTGACTTCCCGAAGCTTGAGGGCGTGGCGCGCGTGGGCCTTGCCGGATTCCAAGGGCGGGTCGCCAGAGAGCGGGCCTGGTTCGCGATAGACGATGTCCTGCATTTCGGAGATGACGGGCGCGTGCCGCTGTCGGATTTCATGCTTCAGCGTGACCAGTCCAAGCCTGCCGCTTCGTCCCCGCTTCTCCTTGACTTCGTGCAGGGTCGTGACTTTTTGGGCGGCGAAGCCGGCCCTGAAGGGCGCGTGAAACGTGAGCCGTCCTCCGGCCCACATGCGAATTGGAAGGCCCAGGTCCGGAATGAGACCGCCCGTCCTGGCATGGCCGTCCCGTCCGACCTGGGCCTCGTCCACGGGTTCCCAAAAGAAGGCGAAATGCGCGAGCGGGGGCAGGACGTCACCCGATTTGACGCGCCGGGGCCTTCCGAGCGAAGCCAGCAGTGCCTGGGCACGGGCTGGATCTATCGCGTCTGTGATGGTCACGGCCTCAGACATTGACGCGGCATTGCACAAAATGCTGGAATCTGCAATATATTGTAGATAACTGCAGGTCGTTACGCTTTCCTTGGTGTTCGTCGTTGACTTTCTGACTTCTTCGCCGGACATTTTGCGAACCAGAATCAATTGCGAGGCAACATCCGTGCGTTTCAAGCGCCTTCGCCTTAACGGGTTCAAGAGTTTCGTAGATCCGACCGACTTGATCATAGCGGACGGTTTGACGGGCATTGTTGGCCCGAACGGCTGCGGCAAGTCTAACCTTCTGGAGGCGCTTCGCTGGGTCATGGGCGAAAACCGGCCAACGGCGATGCGAGGCGGCGGCATGGATGACGTCATTTTCGGCGGAGCCTCGACGCGCCCCGCTCGCAACTCGGCCGACGTGACCCTGCTGCTCGACAACAGCGAACGCTCTGCGCCCGCCGATTTCAACAAGACAGACACGCTGGAAGTCGTGCGGCGGATCACCCGCGAGGCGGGTTCGGCATTCAGGGTGAACGCGAAGGACGTTCGCGCACGTGACATTCAGATGCTGTTCGCCGATGCCTCTACCGGGGCGCATTCCCCTGCGCTTGTGCGTCAGGGCCAGATCGCGGAACTGGTCAATGCCAAACCCAAGGCTCGAAGACGCATTCTTGAAGAGGCTGCCGGAATCTCCGGCCTCTATCAGCGTCGGCACGAGGCCGAACTGAAACTCGCCGGCGCGGAAACGAATCTTGCCCGCGTCAATGACGTGATCGAGCAGCTCGCTTCACAGCTCGCCGCACTTGCCCGCCAAGCCCGGCAGGCGAAGCGTTACCGCGAAGTGAGCGAACAGCTGCGGCAGGCCGAAGGCCTTCTCCTCTACCTGCGATGGAAGGAGGCGGACAAGGCGCGGACAGCGGCAGAGGCTGCCCTCGCGGAAGCCTCGCGCATAGCGTCCGAGGCAGAACGCCTCGCACGTGCTTCCGCAGACTTGCGTGCGGGTGCGGAGTCATCGCTGCCGCCGCTCCGGGGAGAGGCAGCTTCCGCAGCTGCTGCATTGGCTCGATTGCAGCATCGTGCCGACAGCCTTGACGAACAGGAGCAGCGCGCAGCGGAGGCCGTGGAGACGCTTGGTGCACGCATCGCGCAGCTTGCGCGGGACGCGGACAGGGAAGCCGGACTTGACCAGGATGCAGTCGAGACCCTTCGTGCGCTGAACGAAGAAGAAGTCGAACTCGTCGCTGCCGGCAAGGGGCATGCAGACGCGGTCGAAGCCGCAGGCGCGGAAGCGCAGGATGCAGCGCGCGTGCTTCAGGATCTCGAAACCGAAAGTTCGCAATTGACCGAGGATGTCGCCCGACTCGTTGCCCGACACCAGTCGGCGGAGCGGCTTGCGCAAGATGCTCGGACGTCGCTCGAACGCAATGAGGCCGCCGAGGCGCAATCAAGGTCCGATGGAGAGGCCGCGCGCAAGGAGCTTGCCGAAGCCGAGGCTGCACGCGTAGCAGCCGAGGCGGTGCGGGACGCCGCCCAAAGGGAGGCCGCTGCCGCGGAGAAGGCGTTGTTCGATGCCGACGACGCACGCGATGCCGCGCAAGGCAAGGAAGCGGAGGCCCGCGCAGCCCGCTCTGCAACGGAAGGTGAAGTCAAGGCACTTCAGTCCGAAGTGGCAGCATTGGCAGGTCTCGTGGACGACGGCCAGGCCAAGGGGTCGGAGGTCGTGGACCAGTTGTCCGTGGCGCCTGGCTACGAGAAGGCAATCGGGGCCGCGTTCACCGATGACCTGCGGGCACCGGAGGTCAAGGGCGACGCCCATTCCGGATGGGTGGTTCTGCCAGACTACGAGACCTCGCATGCCCTGCCGGCAGCGGTCGAGCCGCTGACGGATCATGTAAACGTTCCCCCGGTGCTTGCGCGACGTCTCAGCCAGATCGGCCTGGTCAAGCCTGAGGATGCGATGCGCCTGCAGGCAGACCTGAAGCCCGGACAGCGCCTGGTCAGCAAGGATGGCGGACTCTGGAGATGGGATGGATTCCGAGCCGGTGCAGGAGAGGTCCTTTCGGCGGCAGCACTCAAAATGGAGCAGTTGAACCGCCTGAAGCGTCTCGAAGGTGAACTTGAATCCGCAGCTACGCGATCGGAGACGGCATGCCGGACGTACGAAGAGTTGCGGTCAGAGCTGGATGCACTTGTTGCGCGCGCCGACGAGGCCCGCAAAGCACGTCTTGCCGCGGACCGCGCCTTGACGGAAGCCAGCCGGGCGGCGTCCCAATTCGAGGCGAGCAGGGAAATTGCGGAGTCGAAATGCGAAGCCGCCGAGCTTGCAGTCCGTCGCCACAGCGACGAAGCCGCTGCGGCGCGCGAACGCCTTGCGCAATCCGAGAAGGCGCTCGTGGATCTCGGCGACCTCGACAAGCTGCGCACAGAGGCCGAGGAAAAGAAGGGCGGCGTCGAAGAAGCGCGAAAAAACCTTGTCGCATTCCGTTCGGCGCTTGAGGAATTGAAGCGTCAGGGCGAGGCGCGTGAGCGCCGCCTTGCAGAGATCGAGGAATTGCGCGGCACTTGGAAGGCCCGTCTCGAGAATGCAAGGGCCCGCGTCAGTGAACTGGCGGATCGCCGGGCAACCTCGGAGGCCGAACTTGAAGAGGCGAGGGGCGCTCCTGATCGCATCGCCGCGGAGCGCAATGCACTTTCGGATGAACTCTCCTCCGCAGAGGAGAGCCGCCGTGCAACCGCGGATGCATTGGCCGAGGCCGAGACGGCTGAACGCAAGGCCAAGGATGCTGAGCGTGAGGCTGAACGCAAAGCGTCGGAGGCGCGTGAGCGACGTGCGGCGTCGGACGCGCGGATGGAGGCAGCGCGCGAAGCTCTCGCCGTGGCGGAAGAACGAATCGTGGAGGAGCAGCAGACGACACCGGAGGCGCTCCTGGAGTCCCTTGATGCCGATCCTGAGAAAATGCAGGCCGCCGACAGGATCGAAACGGAAGTGATCCGCCTTCGCCGAACCAGGGATGCCCTTGGCGCGGTGAATCTCCGGGCGGAGGAAGATGCCCGTGAAGTGGAAGAGGAGCACGGGAACCTGTTGGCCGAAAAGACCGATCTCGAAGAGGCGATCCGGAAGCTCCGCAGCGGGATCGGCAGTCTCAACAAGGAAGGCCGTGAGCGTCTGCTTGCAGCGTTCGAGCAGGTGAATTCGAACTTTGCGGCGCTGTTCAAGCACTTGTTTGGCGGAGGCAAGGCCAGACTCGCGATGGTTGAATCGGACGATCCTCTGGATGCCGGCCTTGAGATCCTTTGCCAGCCGCCCGGCAAGAAGCTCTCGACGCTGTCGCTTCTTTCAGGCGGCGAGCAGACACTGACCGCGATCGCACTGATATTTGCCGTGTTCCTTGTCAATCCCGCGCCGATCTGCGTGCTGGACGAGGTCGATGCGCCCCTTGACGATGCAAACGTCATGCGTTTCTGCGACCTGCTGGACGAAATGTGCCGTCGAACCGATACACGTTTCCTGATCATCACCCACCACGCGGTGACAATGTCCAGGATGGACCGGCTCTTTGGCGTGACCATGGGCGAGCAGGGCGTGAGCCAGCTCGTGTCGGTCGATCTGAAAGTGGCCGAATCACTGGTGGCCTGAGCGGCAGGCGCATGTGCTGCCCACGCTGCCTTAGCCTGCGCGTCACTGTTTCCGGGGCGACGCAGGACTGCCTGATTGCGGATCGGCAGGACTGGCCTATGCGGCCTTCCACTTGATGGAACACCCGGTCGAGCGAATCTGATCTCGCGGTCCCATGCCGGTCGAGGCCACTTCCCGCATCGCTTCGAACAGGTCGCGCCTGAGATCCTGCGGCCCGGGGCGGCTTCCTGAGGCGTCAAGCCTTCCCCTGTACTGAAGTTCCAGGTCGGCATTGAAGCCGAAAAAGTCCGGGGTGCAGACAGCGCCGTAGGCGTGCGCGATCGCCTGGTCCTCGTCGTGAAGGTAAGGGAACGAGAAGCCGCGTTCTTCGGCCAGCCGCTTCATGTTGTCGAAACTGTCTGCCGGATACGTCTTCGCGTCGTTCGAGCAAATTGCCGCCACGCCGACGCCGAGCGACTTCAGGTCACGCGCGTCCCTGATCATGCGGTCAAGGACCGCAAGAACGTAGGGGCAATGGTTGCAAATGAACATGACGAGCGTGCCCTTGGGGCCCGCAATGTCGGAAAGAGCCAGAACCCGTCCATCGGTGGTTGGCAGCGAGAATGCCGGCGCTTTCCAGCCAAAGTCGCAAACCGGTGGTGATGCAGCCGCCATGGATCAATCTCCTTTTGCATTGTCCGCCGCTTCACGAAGAGCGCGGATGTTTTCGCCATATGCCCTTGGCTTCGCAGCCGTTGTGCCGTTGAACACGGAAGTGCCGGCCACAAGCACGTCCGCTCCAGCATCGGCCACGAGGCTTGCGGTGCGCAGATCGACCCCTCCGTCGACCTCGACATGGATGTTGCGGTCGCCGATCATGGCACGCAGCTGCCTGATCTGGTCCACTTGGGATTCGATGAATGCCTGGCCACCGAAACCGGGATTGACGGTCATCACGCAAACCAGGTCGCAGAGGTCAAGCAGAGGTGCCGCCGCCTCCACGGGCGTTCCAGGATTGAGTGCGAGGCCTGATTTCATTCCGGAACTGCGGATTGCCTGCAGCGTGCGGTGCGTGTGCGGCCCGGCCTCGACATGCGCCGTCAATATATCCGCGCCTGCTTGCGCGAACGCGTCGATATAGGGATCAACCGGTGCGATCATGAGGTGCACGTCCATGACAGTGCGGACATGCTTGCGGATTGCCTTCACCGTCTGCGGACCGAAGCTGATGTTCGGCACGAAATGTCCGTCCATTACGTCCACGTGAATCCAGTCGGCGCCCTCGGCCTCGACCGCATCAATCTCGCGTCCGAAATCGGCAAAGTCTGCCGCAAGGATTGACGGGGCGATCTTTATAGAGCGGTCGAAGTCCATGACCGGGTTATCCGGGAATTCCAGTCCCGGTGGAAGTGCAAAATGGAGGACCACGCGAAGCGCTGCCATGCGCTTTGGTCAGCGCCACTGCACGCCCATTGCGCCGTCACGTCCCGCTGAATCGGGATCACTATCATTTCAAGGGCGTCTGGAGCATCGATGCCCGATTGCTTTGTCGTGGAACAACCGCATGTCGGGCCGTGGCACGCGCCTTCAGAGTGTATGCAGACTCTTGCCTCAGGCAGGCGAATTGGGGTCATTTTGAACAGGAGCGGCCGTTGCATTGGACTTGGCCTGGGCGGCGGGCTCAGCATGCTGCCGTGAAGTCGCATCGGCGCTTGGGTGGTCGGATCCGGAACTCGGCAGCTTCGGGTTGGCGTGCAGGGCCGGCGCTCATGTGGGCGGCATCAAGGCATCAGTCGGGCAGGAAAATCGTTGCTTCCATGAACGTCTTGGCGGCTCCACGGAGAAAAACTCGATCCTTGACCAATTCGTAATCCAGCCAGCCGCCACGAGGCGATGCCTGAAAGGCCCATCCACGAGAGGCGCCCAAGATGCCCGACCAGTTTGGAGCGAGCGTCGCGTGAGTCGATCCTGTCACTGGATCCTCGGAGATGCCGGCACCGGGGGCAAAGTACCGTGACACGAACGCAGCGCCGGACGTGCCGTCACCGACGCCGATCACGGCAAGCCCGGTCTTGCCCAGCCGGCGTATCCGCATCAGGTCAGGCTCGAATCGACGGACGGCTGCTTCGCTGCCGAGATTTGCAAAGATGTTGTCGAAGTTGCGGAAGACATCAATCGGAGGTTCCGCAAAGACCCCGTCCAGCTCTCTTGGCGTGGTCTTCAGCGGTTCCGGAGGCAAGGCCGGAACATCGATGCAGCAGGTGTCACCTTCCTTTGCGGCCCGCAGATCGCCCATCCGTGTGTGGAAGGTCATATTTCCGCGCACCCCATACTCAGCAGCCAAGACATGTGCGGTTGCCAGGGTTGCGTGAACACTCCGTCGCCTGAAGGCGGCGGCTTCTCGGCCAAGCTACGCGGCAACCCGCACGCTTCGCGACCGAAGGCCGGTTCCCGGCCCCTTGAGTTGTTGCAGCACGTTGCGGGCGGCGTTGACGTCGCGGTCAAGGACGAGACCGCAGACGTCGCAGCCGTGCACCCTGTCCGCGAGCGTCTTCGGCCTGTCCGGCTCCGCCCCGCATCCGCTGCATCGCTGGGAGGTGCCGCGCGGGTCGACCAGGACCACGGACCCACCGGCGCTTCCAGCCTTGTAGATCAGCATGTCCCGCAACTGCGTCCACGCGGCGTCGTGGATCGACCTGGCCAGGAAGGAGCGCTTCAGCGCGTCCATTCCCAGGTCCTCCATCGCGATCACGCGATGCCGGGAGGCCAGGCCGTGAGAGAGCTTGTGCAGGAAGTCGCGCCGCCTTGCGGCGACGCGGGCGTGGTGGCGGGCAAGGGTCCTGCGTGCCTTTGCGCGCCGCTTCGATCTCCGGTCCTTCCGGGCCAGCGACCGCTGCAGCCGCCGCGTCCTGGTCGGCGCCTTGCGCAGGTGCTTCGGTGCCGGGACGGTCTCCCCGTCGCTGGTCGCGACGATGCTGTTCAGGCCGACGTCGATCCCGACGTCCGGGCACGCGTTGTCCTGGCCGGGAACCGCCAGCGCCGGGATCTTGATGTTAGTGCCAAGTAAATTCTCCCCAAAAGCGCCAAAGTAAAAATCCCCGCTTTCGGGCGCTGACGCCCAGTCCCTGGGGTCGGCATGCCGACCCCAGGGACTGGGCAGGCGCGACAAGATTCATCCTCATGCTTCCAGAGCAGCAACGCCCTGGAGGCGACACAATGATCAAACTGAAGGACATCGTCATGATCCACGACCTGAAGCGGCAGGGGCTCAGCATCGCCGCAATCGCCCGCGAGACGGGCTTCGACCGCAAGACCGTGCGCCGTCATCTCGCACGCGGCCTGGAAGGGCCGTCCTACGGGCCGCGCGAGCCGCGCCCATGCAAGATCGACAAGTACGAGGACTGGCTTCTTCGCCGCACCGCCGAGGTCCCGGGCCTCTCGGCCCGACGGCTCCGGCGCGAGATCAGGGATCTCGGCTTCGACGGCAGCTACACCACGGTCACGAACTTCCTGCGCGAGGCCAGGCCGCCGACGCCGACCGTGTTCGAACGCCGTTTCGAGACGCCGCCCGGCAGGCAGGCGCAGGTCGACTTCGCCGAAGGCCGGTTCGGCGAGTTTTCCTCGGGACTCGGGGCCGTCCGGACATTTCTCCCCAATCGGGTCTATCTGGCACATGGGCTGCGGTTCCGCCGCCCTCAGCCGGTTTCGGATTCACGATCCCTGGAAGGAGACCGAATTCCGCGTCGGTTGCCGGGCAATTTGACAAAGTGACGTATTCGGTTCCTCGATGCAGTTCAACCGGGAAGCCGCTCGGTGTGGAATTCCGGAGGGATGGAATCCACGCCTTCCAGCACCAGGTCCAGGATAGATTCCGCGACCTTCGGCGCGACGCCGAAGCCGATCTTAAAGCCCCCGTTGGCGACATGATGGCCGAGACGTCCGGGCCATGGTCCAAGCAGTGGCGCCCTGCTGACGCAGCGTGGCCGAACCCCCGCCCAACGTTCAATGATCGTAGCTCCAGCCAGGGCCGGCATGATCTTTCCTGCACGACGAACTATGTCATTCAGGAGATCGTCGGTCGTAGCTGGTGCTGCAAAGTCGCGCTCCGAGGTCGAACCGATCGCCAGCGTGCCGTCGAGATGAGGCACAAAATGAAGCCCGTCGGCAAATATCTGCGGCTGGCCGCCTGCGTCGTGGCGAAAGAGTGCGGCCTGTCCTTTCACGCCACCGCCGACCGGTCGACCAAGCGCGGCCTCGAGTTTCAGCAGCCCTTTCCAGCCAGTCGCCCAGATGACCTGTCCGTGATCGGATCCGTCGGCAGAGATTTCCCCTCCACGCGCCCGAATTGCCGTCGCAAGGCTCCGAATCGCGTTGCGCGGGTGAACGATTGCCGACAGCGTGTCGTGAACGAGCAGTCCGGTGGGAGAGGGGGGGATCCAATTGCCGGCTTGCCGAGCATCGATGATTTCCCACGATGCGCTTTTGCCCCAGTTTGCCCGCGCGGCGACGGCGCGCTCGCGGGCAAGCGCGACGTCGCGTTCGCGCAAGAGCGGCTGCAGACGGCCCACGCGGGCGAAACCGGAAGAGATGCCCGAAGTCGCATCGACCCCTGTCCAGAATTCCTGGGCCTCGATCAGACTCTCGAGCTGATACTGCTTCGACGCATTCCAGGGCTCGGGTACGTGCGGCTGGAGTGCGCCGACGATGCCGCCCGACGCACCCGAGCCGGGTCCGTTCCGGTCGATGATCCGGACCCGTGCGCCACGCTGCAGGGCCTTCCAGGCAATTGCGAGCCCGAAGATGCCCGCCCCCCGCACTGTCACATCGACCATTGCCAAGGCATTCCCCCGTTGTCACTGTCGCCGCGGAACGGGGCAATTGTAGGAAATGGCTTGCCGGACGACCAGCATCCCGGCCTGGAATGGCAGGGCGACGTGCCCGTCGCGTCGCGCTTTGGCGATCCGTACTACTCGCTGGAGGACGGGCTCGCCGAAGCAAGGCATGTCTTTCTCGCGGGCAACGGACTGCCCGACCGGTTCGTGCCAGGATTTCATGTGGCCGAACTCGGGTTCGGAACCGGCCTCAACGCTTTGGCGGCGTGGGCCATGTGGCGCGCATCCGGAGTGTCCGGGCCGTTGCGCTTCACCTCGTTCGAGCAGTTTCCAATGGCACCTGCCGACATGTCGAGGGCCCTGTCGTCTTTTCCGGAGATTTCCGGTCTGGCCGCGCCCCTCGTGGCTGCCCTGGAATCTGGTGCGCGGAAATTCGTGACCGACGGCCTGCACTTGAAGATCGTCTTGGGAGATGCCCGCGAGACTCTGGCGTGCTGGAACGACGCTGCGGACGCTTGGTTTCTCGACGGTTTCGCCCCGGCGAGGAATCCGGAGCTTTGGACGCCACACCTCCTGCGTCAGGTCGCGCTCCACACCCGGCCCGGAGGTACCGCGTCGACCTATAGCGCTGCCAGGACTGTGCGCACGGGCCTTGCCAACGCAGGTTTCATCGTTGAGCGCGCATCCGGGTTCGGTCGAAAGCGCCACATGACGGTCGCCCGCTCATGACATCACAATCTAACCGGAACGGCATCCTTGTGATGATCGCGGCGACCTTCGTGTTCGCCGTGCAGGACGGCATCTCGCAGCACCTGGCCGTGACATACAACACATTCATGGTCGTGATGATCAGGTACTGGTTCTTTGCCGCATTTGTCATTGCCATTGCCGCACGCCGGCCCGGAGGCGTGCGTGCGACTGCAGCGACATCCCAGCCGGCGCTCCAGATATTCCGGGGGCTCTTGCTTGCGGGCGAGATCTGCGTGGCGGTCTTCGGCTTCACGCTTCTGGGACTGGTCGAGAGCCATGCAATCTTTGCCATATATCCCTTGATCGTGATTGCGCTGGCAGGGCCGCTCCTTGGTGAACGGGCCGGATGGCGGCGATGGCTTGCCGTCCTTGCCGGCTTTCTCGGCATGCTCTTCATTCTGCAGCCCGGGACCGGCGTTTTCAGGTCGGTCGCAATGATTCCTTTCATTTCAGCCTTCATGTTTGCGCTCTATTCGTTGACGACCCGCTATGCTGCACGAAGGGACAACACGGCGACATCCTTCTTCTGGACCGGGATCGCCGGAGCCGTGGCCATGACCTTCATCGGTGTGCCGAACTGGGAATGGATGATGCCTGGCGACTGGCTGTGGATGCTGGCGCTCTGCATGACCGGTGTCGCCGGACATTGGCTTCTGATCCGCTGCTACGAGTTGGCCGAGGCCGGTGCCGTGCAGCCGTTCGCCTATTTTCACCAGGTCTTTGCGGCACTTATCGGGATCGTCGTGTTCCACGAGGCCCTAAGGGCAAACGTTGCACTCGGGGCCATGGTCATCCTTGCGGCAGGCGTGTTTGCGCTTTGGCGCGCATATGTCCAAGGGCGAGACGACTAGCGGCATCGCTCCCAGCCGGACAGGCCAAAGGGCTGACGCAGGAGCGGTGCCAGGATGGCGGAGCCTTGGGACCGTTCACCCGGCTCCGTTCAATGCCGCAACGAGCCGGTCCACATCGCCGCCCTGCTTGTCAAGCAGGGCTCCGATCTCGACGCGTTCGGACTTCAACAGGCTGATTCCTTCGATGAGGATGTCGATGAAAAGGGTCTTTCCCGAGCGATCAGAAACCACGAAGCTCATCGCCAGCGGTGCCCGGTCTTTCAGCCTTGCAATCGCGCGAACTTCGTGGACGCGACTTCTCTTGCGCGATTCAGTCACCGTGATGACACCGCCCTTGAATTCGCGGAACCGCTTTCCGTACTTCCGTGAAATGTACCTCGAAAATGCGTCAGTGAATTCCCGAAGCTGCTCCGTCGAGGCGGTTCGCGCGGGCGGACCAAGCGCGGAGCGCGCAATCGCCTGAACATCCGCAAAGTTGACAAAGATGTTCTCGAATTCCTTCAGCGCGGCCTCAATCGGCATTCCGGAGTTGATGACCCGGTGAATGTCCTTGACCACGGCGTCGATGAGCGAGCGCGCCTCGTCGTCGCTCAGCGCACGGGCTGGGGCAACGCGCAACGCAATGGCCCCGCAGGCGCCTGCGAACAGCAGGGTTCGGCGCGTCGGATCAGAATTCATCGTAGAGCTCTTCATATATCTCGTCGTACAGGTCCTCGAAGGGGTCGTGGCCGACGTCGTCAGGGCCCTGCTGGTTCAGTTTGAACTTCCGGTTCTGGGTGTAGGAAAGTCTCAACTGCGCGTAACTGTCTGCACTGTCGTGGAGAACGCTGTCAACTGTTTCGTGGAATTCGTAACGCACATTCAACGCGGCGGGAATCGTGGATGCCGTGTTCAAGATGGCTACGTCGCCGGAAACGTAGCTGACCGGATTGGTGGCAACATCGACGACCAATCCTGCAAAGTCCCTTTCCGTCGAGGGTCCCGCAAAGGGCAATTCCAGGTAGGCGCCTTCCCGCGCTCCCCACGCCGCCAGCGTGTCTCCAAAGCCCGTTTGTCGCCGTTCAATTCCAAAGCTGCCGGCAGCAGGATCAAACAGGCCAGCCACACCTACCGTGCTGTTGACGAGGAACCTGAAGAAGCTATGACCGGCACTTTCAATGTCGCCTTGCAGTACATGGTTCGCGACGGATTTCGGCTCGTCTAGATGCGCTGCAACATTGGACAGGCTGCGGCGGACAGGATTTGGCACGGTTGTTCCGTAGGCTTGGCTGAGCGGGCGGATGAGCACCCGATCCGCGCCCTTGTTGAAGGTGTGGGTCACCCTGTTGAACGATTCATAGGGATCTTGGACTGCACCTTCCTCCGACGGTACAGAACATGCTGGAATGGCAAGCGCGGCGGCCAGAATTGCAATGAGAGGGAATTTGAGATGCATGCGGTGCACGATGATTCCACTGGCATTTCATATCGGTTCGGTGATCAATTCTAGTCTGCCATTTGGGCGGCGCAACAGAACCGTCGACGCGGCGCAAGAATTTTGAGGCAGACCTGTTGCGCTCGGGTGACGCGGAGTGAAAATGGTCGGACAGGCGTGACATCCCGTCAGGCCGGACAATAGGAGCCAAATGATGACCGACGTGGAGAAGAAGCTTCAGGAGATGGGGCTTGCATTGCCCGATTCGCCGCCGCCGGTGGCAAATTACGTGCCCTTTGTCAGATCCGGAGCCCTGCTCTTCGTGTCCGGCCAAATCTCGATGGATGCAGATGGCAATCTCATCACCGGCAAGCTGGGCGCTGAACTAGACGTGGAAGCCGGCGCTGCGGCTGCCAGGCGTTGCGCATTGTCGTTGCTGGCCCAAGTGCGTGCCGGCTGCGATGGCGATTTCGGACGTCTGGTTCGCGTCGTGAAGCTTGTGGGATTCGTCAATTCAACGCCCGACTTCACGGATCAGCCTAAGGTGATCAACGGCGCCTCGGATCTCTTGGTTGCCGTTTTGGGTGACGCCGGACGTCATTCGCGCTCCGCCGTCAGTGCCGGAGCGCTTCCCTTGAACGTGGCAGTCGAGATCGAAGGCATCTTTGAAGTGTCGTGAATGTCTTGTTGCCGACGGAATTCCTGACCCACCCGATCGCCCATCGCGCACTGCACGACGCTGCCGACGGACGGCCAGAGAATTCACGCGCGGCGGTCAGTGCCGCATTGGATCATGGATACGGGATCGAGATCGACGTGCAACTCACGTCGGACGGGCAGGCGGCGGTATTCCACGACGATACGCTGGAGCGGATGACAGGCCGTGAAGGTCTCGTGCGCGAGCGTTCCATGCAGCAACTCGCTTCCATTGCGCTCAGGGGAAGCAGCGAGTCCATCCCGGATCTCGCGGATGTCCTGGGTCTGGTCGCGGGCCGCGTTCCGCTCCTGATCGAAATCAAGGATTGGGACGGAACCTTCGGTCCGGATGTCGGCTCTCTCGAAGGCGCGGTCGCAAGGGCACTGGCAAGGTATGATGGTCCTGCGGCGGTGATGTCCTTCAATCCGCATTGCGTTGCGGCCATGCGGACGCTGGCTCCAGGCGTGCCGCGTGGCTTGGTGACCTGCGCATTCCGCGAGGCGGAATGGCCGTTACCAGAGGCCAGACGTGCCGAGCTTGCGGGAATCCCGGACTACGAGCGGGCGGGAGCGTCGTTCATCAGCCACGACATCCGGGATCTGGAAAGCGCCCGAGTGCTGGAACTCAGGCAGCGCGGGGCGAGCATCCTTTGCTGGACGGTGCGATCCGCCGAGGAAGAGCGCCGTGCGCGCGCCATCGCCGCCAACGTGACCTTTGAAGGGTATCTGCCCGTGCATGCCGAATGATCGCAGCTTCGGTCACGACAGGCTAAAGTGCATTCATGAGCGAATCCGCGCTGGAAATCTCGACGCTGGCAAGCCTGTCGGCGATTGCTCCAGAAGACTGGGATGCCTGTGCCGGCGCTGAGACCAAGAACGGCCTGCGTCCCGTCGATCCGTTCACGACGCACCGCTTCCTGAACCTGCTGGAGACGAGTGGCTCGGTCGGTTCTGGCACGGGATGGCTGCCGCGTCATCTTGCAGTCCGGGACAAGGATGAAGTGGTGGCGGTTGCGCCACTCTACGTGAAGGGTCACAGCCAGGGCGAATACATCTTCGATCACAACTGGGCCCATGCCTGGGAACAGGCCGGAGGCAAGTACTACCCGAAGTTGCAGATTGCCGTGCCGTTCACGCCGGTAGCCGGGCGTCGTTTCCTTTTGCGTCCTGGGTGCCGGGCGGACTGTTTTGGAGCGCTGTTGAATGGTGCGCTTCATATCGCGGTCGAAAACAGGCTTTCGTCCGTGCATGCCACGTTCTGTGCGGAGGATGAGGCAGCCCGTGGACGCGAGCTTGGGCTCCTGCACCGCGTGACACGGCAGTACCGGTGGGTGAACGAGGGATACGAGGACTTCGACGGCTTTCTGTCGGCACTGTCGTCGCGCAAGCGCAAGGCGATCCGGCGCGAGCGGCGCATCGCGCAATCCTTCGGAGGCGAAATCGTGGCTTTCACAGGCGATGCCATTCAGCCGGGGCATTGGGACGCCTTCTGGGAATTCTACCAAGACACGGGCGCACGCAAATGGGGCAGGCCATACTTGACGCGTGCCTTTTTCGACCAGGCTCGGGAGCAGCTTGCCGACGACATTCTTCTGATACTGGCTATCCGCGAAGGTTGTCCGGTTGCCGGCGCGATGAACTTCGTGGGACGCGAGACGGTCTTTGGCCGCTATTGGGGCGCCATCGAGTATCACGACTGCCTGCACTTCGAGCTCTGCTACTATCAGGCGATCGACTATGCGATTGCCAATGGGCTTGGCGCGGTCGAAGCTGGCGCGCAGGGTGACCACAAGCTGGCGAGAGGATATCTGCCAACGGAGACTCACTCGCTGCATTGGGTGGCGGATTCGGGGTTTTCCCGCGCGGTGGAAGAGTATCTTGAGGCGGAGCGGGCAGCAGTTGACGACGACATAGAAGTGCTCACGAGCTACGGCCCGTTTCGGAGAGTCAAGGAGGAACCGGAATGAGCGACAGACTGAAAGACGACGCACGTCGGGAGGCTCTGGCCCGGCTTGCGGAAAGCGGCTGGATCGAGGTCGAAGGTCGGGACGCCATCATGAAGACCTTCAAGTTCAGGAATTTCGTTGAGGCGTGGGGATGGATGACGCGAATGGCCATCGTTGCCGAAAAGATGAACCACCACCCCGAATGGTTCAATGTCTACAACCGAGTTGAGGTCACGCTGACGAGCCATGACGTCGGTGGCCTGAGCGAGCGCGACCTCAAGCTTGCCGACAAGATGGACGCCTGAGTCAGGCACTTGCCTGACATCACTTGTGCCGAGGACGGCGGGCATTTCGCATTGCAACCCGGGTACCTGTCGGGCGGTCAGGCGTCAGATCATTTCGAGGAGCGCCTCTCCTGCGGTCAGGCTGCAGACACCGCTGTCCTCTTCGACCTGGAGAATCTTGATTTCTCCGTCCTCGATCAGCATTGCGCAACGCGTCATGCGATCCTTGAGGCCGACGGCGGGCACGCTGAACGCAAGGTCAAGACCCTTCGCGAGTTCGCTGTTCCAGTCGGCCAGCATCGTGATGCCGGCCGCGTCCGTGCCTGAGGCGATGCCCCAATGCTCCATCACGAGCACGTCGTTGGCCGCGACGCAAATGACCTCGTCAATTCCCTTCGCCCGGAAGGCATCAGCGGTGCGGACAAAGCTTGGCAGATGCGCAGTGTCGCAGGTTGAAGTGTAGGCACCGGGCAATCCAAACAGCACCACTCGACGCCCGGCCGTCCGCTCTGAGATGTCGACTTCGGTCACGTCGCTTCCCGCCTTGTGCAAGAGCGTAACCGAAGGAATTCTGTCACCCACGTGGGCCATCGTCTGAGTCTCCCAATTGCCAATTTCGTTGCCGAGGTTATATGCCTTTTGACGATAGAAGCCAGTGGTCAACGTGCATGAGCGGAATTCTGATCATCGGAGCGGGTCAGGCTGGGGCATCCCTCGCCGAAAAGCTGCGCGCGGAAGGATTTTGCGGTGAAGTGACGCTGATCGGTGACGAGCCCGTGCCACCATACGAGCGCCCTCCATTGTCGAAGGCCTACCTGATGGGCGAGATGGTTGAGGAGCGCCTCTATCTGAGACCTCCCTCGATTTACGAAGACAAGGACATCGGGCTTTGCCTAGGGGCTCCCGTTGACACCATAGACGTTCGCAAGAAGTTGGTGACGATAGGAGATGACAGCCTGTCCTACGATCAACTCGCACTTGCGGTTGGATCTATTCCTAACCGCTTGCCGCAGGCAATAGGTCGTGATCTGGCAGGCATCCACACTGTACGCACTCTGGCCGACATTGACCGAATCCGCCCGCGCTGCCGCCAAGGCGCGCAAGTGCTCGTGGTTGGCGGCGGCTATATCGGGCTGGAGGCGGCGGCCGTGGCTGCGAAGCTCGGGCTGAAGGTCACTCTTGTCGAATTGACCGAGCGTATCCTGCAACGTGTGGCCGCAGGCGAGACGTCGGACGTGATTCGTGCAGAACATCAGGCTCACGGTGTCGACATTCGAGAAGGTGTCGGGGTTGAATGTTTGAGGGGAGACGGTTGTGTTTCAGGCGCGAAGCTTACGGATGGATCGATGATTGACCTGGATTTCGTCATCGTGGGAACCGGAATCCGTCCCGACACGCGCCTTGCGGAGGCAGCCGGAATCGATTGCGACAACGGCATTCTTGTGGACGAGTTCGGACGCACTTCGGCTGTGGATGTCTGGGCCGCCGGGGACTGCACATGCTTTCCTTACAAGGGGAATCGGTTGCGGCTCGAATCCGTCCAGAACGCGATTGATCAGGCGGCGGCCGTTGCCGCGAACATGCTGGGCGCTCAATCGCCATACGTGCCTGTCCCCTGGTTCTGGTCCGACCAGTACGATCTGAAACTCCAGATTGCAGGTTTGAGCGCCGGATATGACAGGGTCGTGTCGCGCATTTCCGAGAAGGGGCGGAGTCACTGGTACTTCCGGGGCGAACGGTTCCTCGCAGTGGATGCCATCAATGCGCCTCGCGACTACATGGTAGGCAAGCGGCTGCTCGAATTGGCCAAGAACGTCGAACCGGCTCAAGTTCAGGATCCGGAATCGGACTTGAAGGCGCTATTGAAGACATGAGGATCATCGGGGGCCGCTTGCGTGGCTTGAAGCTTGCCGCTGTTGGCAAGAGGAGAACCGGATCGCAATTAAGGCCGACGACTGACCGGGTTCGCGAAAGTCTCTTCAACCTTCTCCTAGGCGGACGATTCGGCGATCCGGTGACCGGTGCCCGCGTACTGGACTTGTTTGCCGGCACGGGCGCGCTTGGCCTTGAAGCACTTTCTCGAGGGGCGACATTTGCAACGTTCGTGGAGAATGGACGCACGGCCTCGAAGATTCTTTTGGAGAATATTGCAAGGGCGGCAGTTGAGGAGGAAACCCGCCTGGTTCGCGGCGACGCGACTCGTCTCGTGCCGACGTCAGGGGAACCGGCGACCCTGGTCTTCCTCGATCCGCCATTTCGACAGGCACTGGGAGGACCCGCGCTCATTGCGGCTCGGTCAGGCGGATGGATTGCCGATGGAGCGTTGATTGCCTGGGAGGAAGCCAGCGAGGTTGCACCTCCTCTGGGAATTGCCAGGATTGACTCCCGCAGATACGGCGACATCTGCCTGACCATTTGCAGGATGGAAGCGCCAGGCACTTGAGGCGTGAGACTAATGCTACGTGTTTCTTCAAAAGGGTTTCCCAACAATTTATCATTTAAAGCATTTGTGAGGTCGCCATGAAGGCTGTTTCATTCCTGCAAGCCTTTGCCATAGGGCAATCGATAGGCATCTATCCGCGGCCCGGTGAGACAGGCGAGAAAGTTACTGGCTTGGCTGCTTTGCCGCCTGCGAAAGGAACTTAGGCCATGCACGTAACGGCTCTGTTGCAAAAGTCTGTTGGAGTTGCCGGGGGCGTGGTCTGGCTCCACTCCTCCTCTGAGTCCTTGCTGGATCGCGGTTTGTTCGAACTCCACTCCACGCAGCGACATCAATTCGCTCATCATCTCTGGTCCGATCCCGCTGGCGCGCTTGACACTGCACTTGTGTTAGATCGCCGAAGCCTTGCGTGAAATAGGGTGTTGACCTGGTCGTGCTGGACCAGAACTCCGACACCTCCGACGCCACAGGGCGGCTTCTGATCAACATTCTGGGCGGCATCGGCCAGTTCGAAACCGAAATCAGCGCCGAGCGCCAGAAGGACGGGATCACGAGGGCCAAGGATCGGGGCGTACACTTCGGCAAGCGGCCCGCATTCGCGGCGAACCAAGTCACGGAACTCTGCCAAAAGCGTAAGCAGCGTGTCCTGATCCGAGACCTCATGGCAGACTGCAACCTGTCAAATGCTACCATCTACTGCTACCTCGCAGACAAGAACTCCTGAAAGTGATTTTGCGACGGGGCCGTGTAGATCCGTATTGCGCACCCTGAATCGCACTCTGCGCGCTTGCGCTTTCGAGCCCATTAGGCCTACAACGCCTTTCTGGACTGGATCGGCTTCGGTGGCAGCGTCATCAAGAGTGGTGATCCCGTCGAACAGAACAGGCAGATCAAGTACATGAACCTCGTCGCCAACGCGATCATGCTCCACAACGTGGTCGATCTGACAGACATCCTCGAAACCTTGGTCGCTGACGGATATCCAATCACACGGAGTAACGTCGCCTGCCTCAGCCCATACGCGCGAGAGCACATCCGACGATTTGGCTGGTATTTTCTGGAAATGGAGCAGTTGCCCGAGCCGCTGAAGCCGCGCTCGTTGCAATAGGCAGCATGAGGCTGGCTGTGCGCTATGACAACTTTTTGCACGTATCCCGAACCTACCCCGAGTCCGAATGTCGGCGCAAGGATCATCGCGGCGCTGGAAGGGTTCTTTGGCGATCCTGCGCACAAGGGCCTGACGGCCCCCCGGCCAGCTCAAGGAAGGCCAGGCGCGAACGGACGCACCGCCTGATCCTGCTCGGCGCCTGGGTTCTGGCCCGGCGCGAGGTCCTCGAGGAACTCCGGGATCTTGTCATGACCGAACTGGCGCGATTCATCGAGCAAGGTCAGCGTGTGGACCGTCACAAGGCGCTGCTGAAGGACTTGCTCGGGAAGTGAAGTGCCGTCTGAACCTCCTGTGCCTTGCGCAAAGAGGCCAAGCAAAGCAAGTGCGGAGAAGGCAGGTAGACGCCGGCACCTGAAGAGAAGAGGCACTGAATCCGGTGGCGAACGCACTGCAGACCGTCGTCCTACCATCTATCTCAAAAGAATATTGACTTCCCGGGGTGGGAAATTTAAAGGGAGCGCACGAAACCAACAAACGCAAGCTCTCTTCTTTAGCCTGACCAAGAAACCTTCAGATCAAATCCACGAAACACTCGGACCAGATACACGAAACTTCGATGACCGCGACCAATCCACATATTGTTGATCTGCAAGTTAGTTTTCCGTCAGGCTCAAGAAGAGGAGTATGCGAGGATGAACATCGTCGCTATAGGCATTCTCCGCCAGTTTTGGGGGGTGCATCCGCAGGCCGAAAAGCCGCTGCGGCTATTGTATGGCCAGTTGACTTCAAGGGCCTGGAGGGGACCACAGGAGCTAAAGGGTGTCTTTGGCCATAGAGTTGACTTCGTCCGTGGCGACGGGGATGACATCCGTGCGATCTTCAATGTCTCGGGGAACAAGTTTCGCGTCGTCATATCGTTCTCATTTGAACGCAATCGCGGCTACGTGAAGTTCGTCGGCACACATGCAGAATATGACAGGATTGATGCAGCGACGGTGAAGAGATGGACATCCGACCGATCAGAACAGAAGAGGATTACAGGTGGGCCCTCGCGGAAATAGAGTCCTACTTCGACCACGCCCCGGGAGAGGAAACGCCGGAGGCGGACAGGTTTGACGTGCTGACCGAGCTAGTCTCCGCATATGAGGCGAGGAACCATCCGATTGAGCCGCTCAGTCCAGTCGAGTTCATCGAGACCTACATGGAGGAAGCGGGCCTGCGACAATCTGATCTTGCGGGGTTGCTGGGTTCGGCATCGAGGGCGTCGGAATTTCTGAACCTGAAGCGACCGTTGACGCTCAACGCAATTCAGAGGATTCATCGCGAGTGGCGGCTGCCCGCGAGCGTTCTCATCCAGCCCTATCACTTGGCAGGTGAAGTTGTGACTAACCAGTCGGACGCGGACCAAAGCGCGCCAACATAGCCGTTGGCGGCGATAAAGACGCGGACTGTGAGCATTCTTGCGGTTGCTCAGCGCGGCCAACCCGGGTCGCAGTGTCGGAGTTCGTCGACGGGGGCGGGTTCTCGGGAACAATTTCCCCAATCTCGGCAGTGGCATCACTCGGCGCGTCGCTCAGAGGCAGTTCTTGCAGTGCTTCCTGCCCTGCTTGAGCGGGCAGGCATTGCAATTCTGACCGACTCTCAAGAGAAGAACAGGCAGGCAACTATTGCTTGCGCGCTTGGGATTGGAGCTGCCGGTCTCCGCGCCACAATTGGAGGAGAATGTGCTGGAAACACTGTGGGACTGGTCAGGTTGGCTCGTGGCGATAATCCTCGGTTTGTTTGCCATCAGGGCGACCGTTCGATTCGATGTCAATGAATGGTTTAGGGACCGAAGGAGGCTGCAAAAGGAAAATCTGGCAATCCTCTGTCCTCATATTTCCATCGTAAGGAGTGATGGGAAAGCCGGGATTCAGTCCGCATACATTTCGCCACCTGGAGCCTTTGCATGGCAATGTCAGATGTGTGGGCACATATCGCATGACCAGCGCGCAATTGAACAAGAAGCAAGATATTGGGCCGAAAACCCCGAGGAACTTAGGAAACGAATTAAGAAGATCGAGGATCTGGCAAAGAAGCTGGGCCGGATGTAGTGTGGCCTAGGTGCTTGCGCTTGCCACTGAACCGCCTTTACAAAGGGCGCTTGGGTGTCCGGCACAATGTATTGTGCGGCTCGTGGCCTCGGAATTGCAGGTTGAGCTTGCTAGACATCAGGGCGTTCGCAGGACGATGAAGCGCCCGACCAACCTGTTTTCAAAAAGTAACACCTGATACGGCAGGCCCATGTCGCCACCACAAGGAAGGTATAGACGTCTATGCCGGAAGGGAAAGAACGACACGAGAGACCTTTAGGCACGTCCGCGCCACAAAGCGCAGGTGAAGGACGTGCTCGGGAATTGACGAGGCAGCTATGAGGCTCCGAGGGTCAGACCGAAGTCAGCGAGAGCCCGCCCGCCAACCGCGGCAGGAGCGCCGATGTGATATGAGAGTGCCGGTTATCTCGTGCACGAGATAGGAAGTGCTCTCCTTGATCTTCTCGAACGTGTTGGGGCTCAGATAACCGAGCGCTGAATGCAGGCGAGTTTCATTGTAGATGTCCTCGATGAATGTCGGCAAGTCTGCGACCGAGCGAACGACGGCTTTTCATGCCTTGGCCATAAACGCGGCCCGGATTGCGGCCTTCATGGCATCCTGAGGTCCATCCTCCTCTGCGCTGCTCGATGCCATCACCAGCTTGGAGGCGGGTGTGCTCCCGAGGCCCAATGCTTCGTTCACCACCGATAAACCGGCATGAAGCGATGAGCGGCCGAGAAGACCCACTGCGATCCCGGCTTCTACTGCTGCGATCACGCCGGAGACGCTTTGGCTGGAATATACAACGCGATACGGCTTTCCACGGGCATGCAGTGAATTGCTCGCAGCGTCGCGCCACCAGCATGCATGATCGAACAAGGCCACCGGAAGGCTTTCATCGGCCGGAAAACTGCGATGTGCCGACGACACCCAACAAGTCGGGTCCTCGTACAGAACTTCTTCGTGCCTTGATGGGCTTTCGACCTCATAGACGGCAAGGTCCAACAATCCCCTGTTGAGGTCCTCGGGAAAACTTGTGCTCAACGCGCAGGTCACATCCAATTCGACTTTAGGATGGTGGCGGGCGAAGGTCGCAATGATCTCAGCAAGTTTGGTCCGTCCATGATCGTCGGGTATGCCCAAGCGCAATTTCCCACTTAAGGAATTTTTGGAAATCTCTTGTAGCGCCGCGTCGAGACGAGCCGTTACTTCCTGCGCGACAGGGAAAAGCTTTCGTCCCGTGTCGCTCAGGACCACGCCGCGACCATGCCGGTCAAAGACAGGCTGACTCAGGATGGCTTCAAGACGTTTGATCTGAAGACTCGTCGCAGACTGAGATCGATGGATGCGAGCTGCACCCTCCGTAACGCTACCTGCCTCAGCTACGGCGACGAAGGTTCGCAGAAGATCGCTATCCAAATTGTCCATCTGTTTTGCCAATAGCAGAAATTGGAACTACCCGTTTCACAGATGCCTGATGGATGGCTATTTTTCAAGATCAAAGGAGCATCCAATTGTCGGATCAGACCGCTGCCCACCGAACATCCAACAGTAAGCTCCTGGTGTGGAGCGCATCTCTGATGCTTTTGGCAGGTGTCGGTCTCGCCTGGCCGGACCGCGCAGCGGACACTGCAAGGTTCGTCATGTGGGGCCTGATCGTCGTCGCCCCAATCGTCATTCCTGGCATTGTTCTTGCGGCTTGGATCATTGCCAGCGGCGCGGATGCCCACATCGCTGGCGCATTCGAGGGCAGGACGCTGCGAACGGTGTTGGCCGCGTCGCTCTTCGGAGCCATCACGCCCGTGTGCGGTGTGACCGTACTGCCTTTAATGGCCGGATTGCTGGCAGCGGGCGTGCCGCTTGCTCCAATCATGGCGTTTTGGCTGTCCTCACCGGTAACGGACCCGGCAATGCTCGCGACCACCGCTGCAACCCTTGGTCTGGGCTTCGCGATTGGCAAAACGCTCGCTGCCTTCGGATTGGGTCTATTCGGCGGCGCGATCACCGGGCTTTTCGTCAAGACACCCTGGGCGATGAATGCGCTTCGAGATAATGGCTTGGCGCGCCAACTAAGTGCTGCACGATGCGGCGAGGATCGGCCGTTCAATCCATGGGTTTGGCGGTCCGAAGCACGACGGCGATCCTTCAGCAGGCAGTTCTGGGCGACCACGCGGCTGATCCTGATCTGCCTGATCCCGGCATTTGCCGCCGAGTATGCCTTGAACGCCGCACTGACACCAGGGGCACTGGCAGCATATGCTGGCGAAGACAAATGGTGGGCCATACCCGCCGCTGTCTTCGTCGGTGCTCCAGCCTATATCGACGGTTACGCCGCGCTCCCGCTTACGCGAGGGTTGATTGACAACGGCATGTCCGAAGGCGCGGCGATGGCATTCCTCGTCTCGGGCGGCGTAGTCAGTATCTGGGGCGCGATGGCCATCGCACCGGTTCTCAAGTTGAAGCCGTTCATACTTTATCTGCTGCTTGCAGTTCTTGGATCGCTCGGGGCGGGATACGTCTTTGAGTGGATCATTTGAAATTCAATGCGGACCGCAAGCACAGAAGCAAATGGCCGCATCGCATGATTTGTGCACTGGATTACTCTAAGCGGGGTTGCGGTGGCGCATCCTCGATATGTAGCCGTAGTCATCGAGGCGTTGCACAATATGGAGATGATCTAAGGGACAGTTTGAGGGCTTTGTATGATCGGAAGACGTCTGGCGGGACAACCTATCCCAAATCGACCGGACAAAGGACACAGCATTCTGATTTGAAAGGACTTTTCACTTTTTCGACACATCTTGGCAGTTGATGATGTTCATGATCCGTACGCCGCTACGGTAATTCAGCGAACACGGAAGCACCAAAAACCTGGGGTTCAATCGACGACACCGCCGAGCAAGAACCGCCTCAAGTCACGTCGGAGCACCATTTATTCAGTTGGTGGATCACGAGACTTCCTTCTCCACAACGCACATTGACCCCCAGGCTTTTGGTGCTCTCCTTCTATGGTCAAATGTCGGAGCTTAGGGTGTGAGAACGTTGCTTTTCCCAGTGAACCGTGCAGTTGAAAATATCTGCTTGAACAGATATCAGTTAGAGGCTATATACCTGTCATGACGTGGGCCGTACTTGATCATCCGGACTTCGTCGAAGAACGCGAAACATTGCCTGCTGAGGTGTGTGACAAGCTTGATGCGGTAATCCTCCTGCTGGAGCAATATGGACCCCAGTTGGGGCGACCCCATGTCGATACACTGGTCGGCTCCGGCCACGCCAATATGAAGGAAATACGCGTGAACGAGCAGGGCGTCTGGAGGTTTGCCTTCGCGTTCTATAAAGAGAGAAACGCTGTCGTCCTGGTTGGCTGCAACAAACAAGGCAAGAACCAGAAGCGGTTCTA
>JAJEGW010000017.1 GCA_022819605.1 Silicimonas sp.
TGGCATGGCGACGTTTGGGCGGTCGAAAGATCGAGCAGGGCGAAAGCCGATCTGCGTCCCGCGTGATGTTCCACACGAAAGTCCGATGTTCAGGACATGTGCGCCCAACCTTCATCGGTTGGGCGCTTCCCGTGCGTCAACCCTTCTTTGTAAGCCCCGGAAACTGCCACGTGGTTTCTTACGGCAGGTGAACCACCACGTCCGATTTTACCGAGTTGGCAATGAAGCAGTGCTCGTGGGCGGCGTGATGAAGTTCGCGTATCTTTCCAGGTTCCGGGGCGGTTCCCGTCCAGACAGTCTCGGGATGGAGGTCGACGCGGGAGATCCAGGGATGTGGGGAGCCTTCCATTTGGCCGACGGCAGCATCGCGATAGGATGCCGCCTGCAAACCGGCTTGCCGCGCGAGATCCAGAAACCAGAGCATGTGGCATGACGCGACCGCGGCCACGAAGGCCTCTTCCGGATCGATGGCCGCTGCATCAGAATAGGGTTGCGGGACCGATATCGGCGACGGCGAGGCGCGGACGACGGCACCGCCGTCGAATGCCCAGTCATGGGCCCGGGAGTAGCGGCCACGCGCGAAGTCGCCCTCGCATGTCCAGCGAATCGAAGCAGTGTATTCATGCATGGCTTGATCTTCTCGCCGGACAGGGTGGATGTCCAACGCTTTCCTATAGCGGACGCTCGTTCTGCGAAGCCTGCATTCTGGCCGCATTGCGGTCGAATGTTGCGCCGTGACGCGCATCTGATATGACGATTTGCCGGGTCTCGAGGAAACACGGATGGACCATTTTCTTTATCGCGACGGCGTCCTGCATGCCGAGAACGTGCCCCTTCCCGAGATCGCGACGGAGGTGGGGACGCCGTTCTATGTCTATTCGACGGCGACCCTGGAACGGCATTACCGCCTGTTCGACGAAGGCATGGCCGGCATGGACCACCTTGTCTGCTACGCCATGAAGGCGAACTCGAACCAGGCCGTGCTCGCGGTAATGGCGCGACTTGGAGCGGGCGTCGATGTCGTGTCGGGCGGCGAGTACCGAAGGGCCGTCGCGGCAGGTTTCCCGGGAGAGCGGATCGTTTTTTCGGGCGTGGGAAAGACCGGGGACGAAATGGAGCTGGCACTGTCCGGCGGCGTACGGCAGATCAATGTCGAGAGCGAACCCGAATTGCGCAGACTCTCCGAAGTTGCCGTTCGGCTTGGAGTGACTGCGCCGATTGCCATTCGGATCAATCCCGACGTGGATGCGCGGACGCACGAGAAGATCGCGACCGGCAGATCCGAGAACAAGTTCGGTGTTCCGATCAGCCGCGCGAGAGAGATCTATGCGGAGGCCGCCGGTCTGCCCGGCATAGACGTGACGGGCATCGACGTCCATATCGGTTCGCAGTTGACGGATCTTGCCCCCTACCAGCGAGCCTATGCGAAGGTGGCGGAACTGACCCGCATGCTGCGGTCCGACGGCCACGACATACGGCGACTGGATCTCGGGGGCGGATTGGGAATTCCCTACGAGCGATCAAATGCCGCGCCGCCGCTTCCGGTCGAGTATTGCGAAGTGATCAGGAACACCGTCGGGGATCTGGATTGCGAAATCGAGATCGAGCCGGGGCGGCTCATCGCGGGGAATGCAGGGCTGCTTGTTGCGCGGGTCATATACGTCAAGTCCGGCCAGGATCGCGAATTCCTGATCCTGGATGCTGCAATGAATGATCTGGTTCGCCCTGCCATGTACGGGGCCCATCACGACATTGTGCCCGTGGCCGAGCCCGTTCCTGGAACCGAGCAGGCAACATACGATGTCGTGGGTCCGGTTTGCGAATCTGGGGACACCTTCGCACGTGGTCGGGAAATGCCGCATGTCGCGGAAGAAGATCTCGTTGCGTTCCGCTCGGCGGGCGCTTACGGGGCGGTAATGGCATCGGAATACAATTCCAGGCCCTTGATTCCCGAGGTTTTGGTCAGCGAAGGCCGGTTTGCAGTGATCAGGACGCGTCCGGCATTTGACGAAATGATCAATCGCGATATCATCCCGGCATGGCTCAAGGGGTAGGCAGGTCCTGCCCCAAGAAGGAACCAGGACCTATGACCGGTCGAGGCGAACTTCCTCCGGAGGTCGGGCTGCGGCTCAGGTGGCCGCTGGCCCTGACCATGATCGGCCTGTTTGCCGAACGTGTTGCGCGCGCGTTCTGGCCGTTCTGGACCGTGCTGCTGTTCGCATGTTCGGCCTTGTTGCTCGGCATGCACGAGGTTCTCTTGCTGGAAGTTGCGTGGGCGTTAGGAATTCTGGTGGCGCTGGCAGCGCTGGTCACTTTCGGCATTGCCGTGCGCCGGTTCAGGTTCCCGAAGCGCGGGGAGGCACTTGACCGGCTCGATGCGACCTTGCCGGGCCGACCGATCGCGACCGTGGCTGACCGGCATGCCATCGGCGCAGGCGACGCCGGATCCGAGGTGATCTGGCAAACCCATGTCGGACGCATGGCGAGACGCCTGGACGAGGCCCGGGCGGTTGAGCCGGATCTCAGGCTTTCCCGTTTTGACCTGTTCGGGGTTCGCTATGTTGCGCTTCTCTTCCTCACGGTCGGACTGCTGTTCGGGTCGTTCCTGAAAGTTGGCACCTTGGGCGAGGTCATGCTTGATGAACAGGTACTGGCCCTGGAGTCCTCCTGGGAAGGTTGGGTCGAGCCGCCAGGCTATACCGGGCGACCAAATCTCTACCTCAACGACATCAAGCAGGCTCGGCTCGCGGTTCCCGCGGGCAGCCTGGTGACGATCCGCCTTTATGGGGGCGTCGGCGACCTGACACTGCACGAAACCGTGTCGGGCCGAACCAAGGACGTGCCGTCCGCAAGCGATCCGTCGCAAAGCTTCAACGTCAACCGAAGCGGCGAGATCAGGATCGACGGTCCGGGCGGCCGGGAATGGACCATGGATGCCGAAGCGGATCTAGCGCCGGAAATAGAATTTGCCGGACCGGTGGCGCGCAGCGAAGGCGCGCGCATGGAGGCGCCCTTCGCTGCCCGGGACGACTATGGAGTCGTTGGCGGGTGGATCGAATTGAATCTCGACGAAGAGCAGGTTGACCGTCGATACGGTCTGGCGCTGGATCCCGAGCCACGCGAACCGATCATGCTTGAATTGCCGCTGACGATCGCGGGCGACCGGTCCGAATTCACTGAAACCGTGGTCGGCGAGTTTTCGCGCCATCCGTGGGCCAATCAGCCCGTTCGTGCGCAACTGGCGGCACTTGACGATGCCGGTCAGCAAGGGGTGTCCGAGCCGCAGTCCGCGGTCCTGCCGGGGCGGCGGTTCTTCGACCCCCTCGCCAAGGCGATCATCGAGGGGCGACGCGACCTTCTCTGGAACAGGGCGAATGCCGGGCGCGTGGCGCAGGTTCTCAGGTCCGTGTCTTACAAGCCGGAAGGCGTATTCCGCTCCGCGACCGACTTCATGATGCTCCGGTTCATTGTCAGGCGCCTGGAAGCGCGGGCCACGCTGGACGGGCTGGACGACTCTTCCGTCGAGGAGATCGAGGATGCGCTCTGGAACCTGGCGGTGCGGATCGAGGAGGGCGATCTATCGGACGCCCTGGCACGATTGCGGCGGGCAGAGGAGCGCCTAGCCGAGGCGATGGAAAGCGGCGCGAGTGACGATGAGATCGCGGACCTGATGCGGGAACTTCGAGAAGCCATCCAGGACTACCTGCGTCAGCTCGCCGAGCAGCAGGGAGAAAGGCAGAACCAGCAGTTCGCCGAGGGCGAGGCCATGGAGATCGGCCCCCAGGAACTGGATGCTCTCCTCGACCAGCTGCAGGAACTGATGGAACAAGGGCGCATGGCCGAGGCAGCGCAACTCTTGGAGCAGTTGCGCAGGATGATGGAGAACAGCTTCGCCTCTCGCGGCCAGCCGTCGCCTGGACAGCAGGCAATGGAAGGTCTGGCCGAGACCCTGCGCGAGCAGCAAGGGTTGTCGGACGAGGCGTTTCGCGACTTGCAGGAACAGCGTGGCGGCGGCCAGGCGGGCCGGTCCCTCGGCAATCTGGGGCGGGAAGGAAGTGACGGCGAAGGACTGCGTCACGGTGAGGGCGGGCAGCAAGGCCAAGGCGGACAGCAGGGCCAGCAGCAGGGGGGCGACGGGAGCAGCCTCGCAGACCGTCAGCTGGCGTTGCGACAGGAACTCAACCGGCAGATGCAGAACCTGCCGGGCGTCGGCACGCCGGGAGGAGACGCGGCTCGCGAATCGCTCGGAAGAGCCGGAGACGCGATGGACCTGGCGGAAGAGGATCTCCGGAACGAGGATTTCGCCGGTGCGCTGGAAGATCAGGCCGACGCGATCGAGGCATTGCGCGAAGGGATGCGAAATCTGGCCGATCAGATGGCGCAGCAGGGGCAGAATCAGGCCGGCCAGCAGGGTGCCGGCAACGACTGGAACAATCCCGGTGCCAACCGCGATCCCTTGGGGCGTGACTCCGGACGCGGGAGCCGGTTCGGAACCGAGGAGCATTTGCTGCAGGGCAATGACCTTCAGCGAAGGGCTCGCGAGATTATGGATGAACTGCGCCGCCGCTCAGGCGAGATGGAACGCTCGGAAGAGGAACGTGACTACCTGAGGCGCTTGTTGGAGCGGTTCTGAACCTGCCAGCGACCGTGGGGCCTTTGGCACATGCGCAGCAGCGAGATGCGCTTGGGCTTACCTGCGTAAACCGAACCAGAACCTGTGCAGGTCGCGGTCAGGGGATGCGGTGTGGACCTCAGTTTCCTGGTTACCTGCCAAGCACTCCGTTCAGCCAGCCCAGGAACGCGTTTGCGGCTTCCAGGTAGGACTGGAGCGGGCCTTCCGTATTGGGATAGGTATGCGAAATCGCCGGCGCGCGCAGGTAGATTGCGACCAGGAGCCCAACCAGGGCCGCCATCATGAGCAGCAGGGGCAGGACAGCGCGAACCCTGCCACTGCGTCTCTCTTTGGCGGCTGACTTCCCCGAGGCTTTCGGACGCCTGTCAGGAGCCGCATCTCCGAATGTTGAGTGAACTTCGTCGGGGGAACTCCCGTTGGACTTCGATGCCTGCGCGCGCCGCAGCGAGAGTTCGCGTTCGGCTTCTTCCCTCAGGACTTGGAGCGCGGCACGGTCGATGGTGAGTGGTTGCATCGCATCCGCGTCTTGCCTGCCAGTTTCCGCGATTGCATCTGAATGGTCTTCGGACCTCGGACTCGGATCGTCCGTCCGGGCGCGATCCCTTTCCGCGCTGTCGGCCGATTCCTGCGCCAGGGTCACGGCCTCACACCCGTTCCTTGCGCCCTGCGCAACGCGACGGTCTCACACCAGGTATGCTTGCAGTGCAAACACTTCAATTCTTGGTCACGCATAGGGACCATGGCCTCTTCGAACCCGCATTCGGACCCGCAGTCTTTGCACGTCAGCCGCATGAATTGAGTTCCTGAATCGAGGAATTGAGCCAGTGCCGCATTCGCAAAGCCAGTTTCTCCAAAGGGTCAACTCCGCCTGTTCGGGAGGCCGTCAGCAATGTAGCCTTGCCCTCAAGGGCACACAACCGCCGCCGCGAAGGTGTTGATTGCGGGACTCATGCACAGTCCTGCCAGCGGAACATCTGCCCGGTCGCCGCAAACTGTCGGTCCAAGTGATGTCGGATGCACGGGCAATTCTCGGCACAATTTCCTGCTGGCGGGTCCGCTCGGTCGGCATATGTTTGTGCCCAGCGCATCGAGCGGTTGACCCGGCTTTCGAACAAAGATGAACGGGCCCGCCAGAAATGAGAGGGAAAGAAGACCATGAAGCCTTACATGAAGCGATTTTCGGTCAAGGGACGGCGGGCACTGGTTACAGGAGCCTCAAAGGGGATCGGTTACGAGATCTGCAGCGTCCTCGCGGAAGCCGGAGCCGACGTTGCAGCGGTGGCCCGTGACTCCGAAGGACTTGCCGAAGCCCGCGCGGCTGTGGAGCAGTCCGGGCGGGAGTGCCTTGCGATCGAGGCGGAACTCGAGACCATCGCGGGGCCGAGGGATGCGGCACGAGCGGCGCTTGAACACTTCGGCACGATCGATATCCTCGTTAACAACGCAGCCACCACGACACCTGCTTCACTGCTGGATGCCGCAGTGGAAGATTGGGATCGGATGATGGCGGTGAACCTGCGGGCGCCGTTTCTGCTCGCACAGGCACTTGCACCGAAAATGATCGCGCAGGAACGCGGCAAGATCGTTAACATCTCGTCGCAGACCAGCGTCGTGCTGATCCCCGATCACTGTGCATACGCGGCTTCCAAGAACGGCCTGAATGCTCTGACGAAAGCCATGACTTGCGAGTGGGCGCAGTACAACATCCAGTGCAACGCCATCTGCCCGACGGTGATCTTGACACCGATGGGCGAGCGTGTCTGGGGCCAACCCGAAAAGGGCGATCCGATGAAGGCAAAGATCCCGGCAGGGCGCTTCGGACTTCCAGTGGAAGTAGCCGACTTGGTCCTCTACCTTTCCTCGCCTGCGTCCGACCTGGTCAACGGTGACTTGCTGATGCTGGATGGCGGGTACACCGCACTCTAGTCGGGATCCGAGATCTCGATCTGCACCTTGACTGCAGAGGCTGGAGCATTTCGGGCAAAGTCGAACGCCGTGACGCTCTCCCTGAATTCGTAGAGGTCGGTGATCAGCGGATCAACGTTGATCGTGCCGGAAGCCAGCATGTCCACGGTGCGCGGGTAAACGTGTGCATAGCGAAAGACGTGCTCGACGTGTGCTTCCTTGATCTGCGCCGCGAGTACGTCGTACGCGATGGGGACGCCAGGCATTCCGATGAAGACGACCGTGCCGCCTGGACAGAGGCATTCGAAGACGCCGGCGGCTGCCTCACCGTTGCCCGATGCCTCGAAGATGACATCTGCACCCCAGCCATCGGTTTCGCGCCGGACGACTTCGGCCAGGTTCTCGCTTCGAACATTGACGGGAACCACCGGCCCGAGCCCGGCAGCCAATTCCAGCTTTGGCTCTTGGACGTCGCTTACGATCACCCGGCTGCACCCGGCAGCGAGCGCCGCAAGCACCGTGACCATGCCGATCGTGCCGGCCCCGATCACAACGGCCAAAGCGCCCGGGGATATCTGCGCCTTGGTTGCAGCGTGGACGCCCACCGCAAGCGGTTCGACCATGGCCCCGGCAGCATACGACACGCTGTCCGGCAATCTGAAAGTGAAGTCTGCAGGGTGTACGACGGTTGGCCGCAGCACGCCGTGAACCGGCGGTGTCGCCCAGAAGCGCACGGAGGGGTCTAAGTTGTACTTGCCCAGGCGGGTGGCGCGGCTGCACGGGTCGGGAATGCCTGGCTCCATGCAGACCCGGTCGCCGACGGAAAGGGATGCGACAGCAGCGCCCGTTTCAACGACTTCACCGGATGCCTCGTGCCCTAGAACCATGGGCTCCTTCACTATGAAGGGTCCGATTTCACCGTGAGCGTAATAGTGAACGTCGCTCCCGCAGACGCCCACGCGGCGGAGCGCAATGCGCACGTCGTGCGGGCCGAGCGACTCCTCGATGGCGATGTCGCGCAGTGCCAGTTCATCCTTGCGTTCAAGCACAAGGGCCTTCATGCGTCATTCCTCCCGTTGCGAAAGAACGCGGCCGGCCCTGCAGCCGACCGCGCCTGAGTGGTTGGAACGATCCCCCTCAGCGACCCATTTTGGGTCGGGAATAGCGGTTCGCGTATTCCAGGATCTCGTCGGTATCGGACCACCGGTCGACCATCACGAAGGAACCGCCCCAGACCTGCGGCACCTCCTCACCCTTACTGTGGGCGACAAATGCATCGGCTACAGCGACACCGCTGTCATCGATCGGACGAAGCACCGAAGCGGTCAGCCAGCCTTCTTTCATGGCGGTTATTTCGTCGCCGGTGCCGCCAAATCCCATGGTCAGGATTTCCTCAGACTTGCCCATTTGCCGAACGACCTGTGCGGCGCCGAGACCGATGGTCGTGGACATGCCGTAGATGAGGTTGATGTCCGGATGGGCGGCCAGCATGTTCTGCGCGGCGTCATATGCCTTGGCACGGTCGAAGTCAGTGTAGGGTCCCATGACGACTTCGATGTCTGGATGCTGCTCGACCACGCTGAGGAACCCACCGCCGCGCTCGTCGCTGACCACGCCTGGCGCTCCTCTGAGGATCAGGACCTTGCCCTTGCCGCCGAGCTGTTCGGCCGCCCACTCGCCGGACTTGACGCCGCCAGGATAGTGAGCAAACGCGATGTAGCTCATTGCCCGTGCGGCTTCGTCCTCGTGGGGTGTCGTGAAATTGTAGACAACGGTTGGGACGCCCGCCTGCTTGAGCTTGCGCAGAGCCGGAATCGCGGCCTCGAACTCAGTCGGACCAAGGAAGACGTAGTCGACACCGCCCGCGATGACCGATTCGACCTGTGCAAGCTGACCAGCATGATCGACATGGCTGGCAACGGCAAGCTGCTGGACTTCAAAGTCGACCCCGAGTTCCTCGAGACGACCCTGCATCGACCAGAAAACACGTTCCCAGGCATCAGAGATATCGAATGACGGCGAGAGATAGGCGATCCGCATCGTTTCGGCTTTCGCCGCTGGCGGGGAAAGTGCGAAAACCGCAAGCGCGGCAGCCGCGATGAACATACGACGTAACATCATGAAAAGGTACCTCCCTGTTATTGGGCCGGCCCCCGGGCCGGCTTGTTGTCGGCGCCGCCGGGTGGCTCGCGCCGCATGAAATGCGCGAGCGCAGGTATTCGCTGTTCGCGCAAGTTGCTGATGGCAACCGCGATCAGGACGATCCCGCCCATGACCACCAGTTGCCAGAAAAAATCCACACCGGCAATGATCAGCGCGTTTGTCATCATGGCGAGCAGCAGCGCCCCCATGACCGAACCGTAGACGGATCCGCGCCCGCCGAAGAGGCTGGTACCGCCAATGATGACGGCCGAGATTACGTGGATCTCCATGGCGGTCCCGATCGTCGCCTGGGTCGAATCGATGCGTGCCATCATGATGAGCCCGCCCAGTGCAGTGAACAGGCCCATCAGCACATACACCATGACCTCGACGCGATTGACCGGTACGCCGGCGAGACGTGCGGCCTCGCGGTTGCCGCCGATCGCTCGCACATGGAGGCCGAAGCGCGTGCGATTGAAGAGCCATGCGCCGAATACGGCAGCTGCCAGCGAGATGATCACGGGCACCGGTACGCCGCCGAGTACACCCTGCCCGACATAGGTGACCGATGTGGGCAGCCCGAAGTGCATTTCTCCAGCGGAATGGACCAAGGCGAGGCCGCGAAGCCCGGCCATCATCCCGAGCGTCGTGATGAACGGCGGGATTTTCACATACGCGACCAGCGATCCGGTCAGGAAGCCCAGAAAGGCCCCTAGGGCAAACATGAACGCCACGCCGAGCAGCGGATTCAAGCCGCCCTTGATCAACCCGAAAGCTACGACGGTGATGAATGCAACCGCCGAACCAACGGAAAGATCTATGCCGGCGCTCGTGATCACGAACGTCATGCCGACAGCCATGACGATGATGAAGGATGCCTGGGTCAGGATGTTGATGAAATTGGTGATCGTGCCAAAACGCGGGTTGATGAGGATGAACAGGATGGCAAGTGCCACGATCACCGCCGTGAGTCCGATCCCTTCGAATAGCCACCGCCGGTCAGCGTGACCGATGCCGGGTTCAGAGTTCGCTTTCGAATTCAATGTGCACCTCGCCCTAAGTCTCTGCTCCGAAGGTGATCAGCCTTACAACCTCGTCACGCGTCGTGGCAGCGGCGCTCACTACGCCGATGAGCCGGCCGTTCTTCATGATCGCGATTCGGTCCGCGAGCTGGAATACGTGCTCGAGATTGTGGCTGATGATGATCACGCTGATGCCGCGGTCGCGCATCGTTCTTACGAGATCGAGCACCCGACGGCCCTCCTCCACTCCGAGGGCTGCCATGGGTTCGTCCATGACGAGGAGGCGAACGTCCTGGAGGAGCAACCGGCTGATTGCCACGGTCTGGCGCTGGCCGCCGGACAGCCGGATCACGGCATCATTGAGCCGAGGCAAAGAGATTCCGAATCCGGAGAGCAGTTCGATGGTCCGCTCGCGCATTAGCCTGTGGTCAAGTTGTGGAATGAACAGGAGCATCCGGGTCAGCAATTCGCGCCCGAGAAAGACATTCTCGGGCACGTTGAGCGTATCCACGAGGCCAAGTCCTTGGTGCAGACAGCCTATTCCGGCTTCGCTGGCATCACGCGGCGAGTTGAGCTGGTGCAATACGCCATCGATCTCAATTCGACCGCCATCAGGCGGCTGTGCGCCCGCAAGGGCCTTGACGAGAGTGGATTTGCCGGCGCCATTGTCACCCACGAGCGCCAGGATCTCGCCCTCAAATACTTCAAAGGAAACGTCGTCGACAGCCTTCAGTCCGCCGTAGCTCTTGGTGAGGCCAACCACGTTCAAGACCTTGGCAGCGTCCGGGGCATCAGTGTTTTTCCGAGTCATTCGGGGATGTTCTCGTGCGAGAAAAGGGGCAATACAAATCTTAATTCAAAGATCGACCGTACCAATCCCCAGCGTTCTGGTCAACAGGCCATGTCTTGCATCTTGCAGATTTGGCGAGTCTGCGTTGAGTTGGCTGCGCTTTCTGAAACTGCGCTTTCCGAAACGGAAAAACTGTAACGGACAGTTAGGCCGAACAGATCCTTCTTCACTCTGAATGGGGCGATTCGCTTGCCCGTCCCGTCGTCCAGCCGACTGCCGCACACCGGAAATCTGGCACCGCAGTGCAATCGCCATTCGCTCGCTTGGCGTGGGCACATCCAGCGTCTGCATGCATGAAGATGCAAGGCCGCGAAAGCCATGATGTCAGCGAACAACCGACCGAACCGGATTGGGTAGAAACGGGTCGTCTAAGGCGGGAAATTGCAAGCGTCGTTGCAGCCCGGTTCAGGTGACGTCATCATGCACCTAACTAGGAAGGTTGGTCGCACCGGTTCAGAAAAGATGTGCCGGAACATGATGAACCGGCTCGGCAAGCGAGGACGACGGTGTCTGCATGATGTTGCAATGGGTGAGATCGCTTGCATTCAGCTTCTTCATGTACGCAGCAATGTTCGGATACGCGTTCTTCTTCTTTCCCTTTGCGGTTTTCAGTCGGGAATGGGCATATCGCGCTTGCAACGCTTGGTGCTCCCTCGTTATCCGGACAGCGCGCCGGATGGTCGATCTCAAGGTCGAGATCAGAGGTGATCCGCCAGTTGGCGACGTCTTGATTGCTGCAAAGCACCAGTCATTCTTCGACATCATCGTCATCTTCCATGCCGTTCGACGTGCAAAGTTCATCATGAAGCGCGAGTTGATGTTCGCGCCCGTTCTCGGGCAATACGCGCTCCGCATTGGCTGCATCCCGGTTGCACGCGGCAAGCGGAGAGACGCGATTCGCAAGATGAAGCGCGAGGTCAGCAGGAAAGGCTCCGACATGGGCCAATTGATCATCTATCCGCAGGGTACGCGCGTCGCGCCTGGTGCCTGGAAGCCTTACAAGGTCGGCACGGGTGTACTGTACGAGCAGCTTGGCAAGCCCTGCGTGCCGGTCGCCACCAATGTCGGGTTTTTCTGGCCGAAACGAAAGGTCCTTCGCAGGCCGGGCACGGCAGTGGTCGAGTTTCTTGATCCGATTCCACCAGGGCTTTCCGTTGAGGAATTCATGGAATCGCTGGAAGAACGTGTCGAGACCCGCTCGGATGCGCTCCTCGATGAGGCCCGAGAAGCAAGCTGAGGCTGCGTTCGGAATGCCTCGTCATGCCCTTCCCGAATGGGGACTTCATTGCCTTGGTGAAAGGAACGGCAAAGTGAACCGGTTGTCGAAACTTGCGGTTTGTAACCTGCGGACCCTATATTGCAAGTTGAGAAAGGGCAGGCATGAACTATCTCGAATTTGAAAAGCCTCTCGCGGAAATCGAAGGCAAGGCGGAAGAGTTGCGCGCGATGGCGCGCTCGAACGCGGGGATGGACATCAAGAAGGAAGCGAACCAGCTGGATTTGAAGGCAAAGTCGCTTCTGGCCGATCTCTACAAGAACCTGTCCCCTTGGAGAAAGTGCCAGGTCGCACGACATCCCGACCGGCCTCATTGCACCGACTACATCGAGGCCCTGTTCACCGAGTACACGCCTCTGGCGGGCGATCGGAACTTTGCGGATGACCAGGCGGTGATTGGCGGCTTGGCTCGACTGAACGATCGCCCTGTGATGGTAATCGGGCATGAGAAGGGCAAGAACACGCAGGCACGCATAGAGCGCAATTTTGGCATGGCGCGTCCTGAGGGCTACAGGAAGGCCGTGCGGCTCATGGATCTCGCGGATCGGTTCAACGTTCCCGTGGTGACCCTCATCGACACGCCGGGCGCCTATCCCGGCAAGGGTGCAGAGGAACGAGGCCAGTCTGAGGCAATCGCGCGGGCGACGGAAAAGTGCCTGAAGATCGGGGTTCCGCTCGTGAGCATGGTGATCGGCGAAGGCGGCTCTGGCGGGGCCGTGGCAATTGCGACCGCGAATCGCGTCGCGATGCTTGAGCACTCGGTCTATTCAGTGATTTCTCCCGAGGGTTGTGCGTCAATTCTCTGGAAGGATGCCGAAAAGATGCGGGAAGCGGCCGAAGCCCTCAGGCTGACGGCTCAGGATCTGCACCGCCTCGGCGTCATCGACCAGATTGTCCGTGAACCCGTTGGTGGCGCTCATCGGAACATTGGGGCGACGACAAAGTCCGTGGGGAAATGCATCGAGAAGTTCCTGGAGCAGTTGTCGGGGATGTCGCGCAAGAAGCTGATCGAGGAGCGGCGTTCGAAGTTCCTCTCGATGGGACAGGGCAGCCTGGCCGCATAGGCCGTGATCGCGCTCTGTAATTCAAGATGGCGGAAAGCGCGACGGGTACCGCTCGCTCCGCTCCGGCGTGCAGCGGATGCTGCGGCCCCGGTGTACGAGTTTCCAGGCGGCCGATGAGAAGCCAAGCATGGCGGCTGGGCGGGCCCTCGCTGCTTCGCCAACCTGAGCGTGCAGGAGATGTTCTGGCCGCGGCAACGAAAATGCCGGCCCAGGCCCGGCCTATCCGTCCCGCAGGATCTCGCGAATTCGGTTGCCGAGTTCCTGTTGCCATGGGCCGCGCATTTCCTTGACCCGTGCCACGTAGGCGTCGTTCTTCTCCAGCGGGAGGGTCGGATCGTAGGAATCCGCGACTTCCAGCATTGCGCGATGGTCCAAGTCGTTGAATGCTTCAACCATCTTTCTGGACTTTGCCCGAGGTATGCCAAGCGCCTCGTACGCGGAACGCCCGACCCTGAGTGAACTGTCATAGGTTTCGCGGATAATGTCCCGGCATCCGACGGCCCAGAGGTCGTAGACGTGGTGCCGGTTCCGAGCGCTTGCGATGACATGAAGATCCGGAAAGTTATGGACCGCGTATTCAGCGAGCTGCGTGACGCTGTCCACGTCGTCGATCGAGATCACCAGGACCTTTGCCCGGTCAATGCCCGCAGCCTTCAGGAGGTCCGGACGGGTCGCGTCCCCGAAATACACTCTCGCCCCGAGCCTTCTCAGCATGTCGATCTGCTTGGAATCGTAGTCGATGACGGTCGTCTTGTAGCCTGCTGCAAGGAGCATTCGGTCAACGACGGTGCCGATCCGGCCATAACCGGCGATTATGACCTCACCGGGCTCTTCGATCTCGTCCTCGACGCGCGCTTCCTCGTTGATGAAGTGGTCCGTGATCACTCTCTCGTGGACGATGAAGAGCAAGGGGGTCAGCAGCATCGACATGGCGATCACGAGAAGCAGCTGGTCGGCGATGGCGGTCGGCAGAACGGCATTGGCGACCGAAAAGGAAAGCAGCACGAACCCGAATTCACCGGCCTGGGAGAGGGCCATTGCAAGAAGCCAGCGATCCGGTCCCCTGAGCCCGAATGCCGTGCCAAGCAGAAAGAGGATTGCGCCCTTGATCGCGATCAGGCCCAGCGTCAGGCCGATCGTGACCACGAGGCTGTCCCACAGGAGCGCAAAGTTGATGCCGGCCCCGACCGTAATGAAGAAGAGGCCGAGGAGGAGTCCGCGAAACGGATCGATGTCGCTCTCGAGTTCGTGGCGGTACTCGCTGTTGGCAAGCACGACGCCCGCGATGAACGCGCCGAGCGCCGGCGATAGGCCGACGAGCACCATCACGAGCGCTATCGTTACGACGATGGCAAGGGCGGTTGCCACGAACATCTCGCGGAGGCCCGTGACCGCAATGAACCGGAGCGCGGGACGCGTCAGGTAGTTTCCGCCGAGAATCACGATGCCGACGGCGCTCAGCGTCACAACGGCCGTCTGCAGGCCGTTCATTCCCTCCACGAGGCTCAGCGACGGGCCGTGGATTTCCGTGTCTGAAGTTGCCGCGAATCCCGCCAGTTCGGGAATTGCCAGCAAGGGCACTACCGCAAGAATCGGGATGACGGCCACGTCCTGGGTCAGAAGGACAAAGAAACCGGATTCACCGCCGGAGCTCTTCAGCAGCCCCTTTTCGGTGAACGTTTGCAGCGTGATTGCCGTCGAGGAGAGTGCCAGCACGAGACCGATTGCAACCGATACGTTCCAGGGTTGTCCCAGCACGTTGGCAAGGCCCGCAACGACGGCCGTCGTCAGCAGTATCTGGCCACCGCCCATCCCGAGCAGCTTGAGCCGCATCTGCCACAGGTATCTCGGCTCCAGCTCAAGCCCAATGAGAAACAGCATCATGACGACGCCAAGTTCGGCAACCTGCTGGATTGCATGCACGTCGACGTCCAGCAGCGCCAGAACCGGGCTGATCGCGACTCCCGCAGCGAGGTAACCGAGGACCGAACCTAATCCGAGCCGCGTGGCGATGGGGACGGAAACGACGCCCGCGATCAGGAAGATGAAGGCGAGAAGCAGGATGTCGGTCATGGAACCAAATTGCAGGGTTCCGGGTGCCCTGAAAAGGCGAAAGCTTGCGGCGCAAGAAGAATCATTCGGGTTCCGCACCTGGGACGTAACTTTTTTGCTTTCTTGATTGCCAGTCTTTGCTATCGTTCAAGCATGTCCCTGCGACCCGAATTGAATTCCTAGGAGGATCAAGATGAGCACAGTCTCCATGACGGTGAACGGCAAGGCCGTATCCGCCGATGTCGAGGACCGCACGCTCCTTGTCGACTACATTCGCGAGCACCTGCGCCTGACCGGCACTCATGTCGGATGCGACACAAGCCAATGCGGCACTTGCGTGGTCCACGTGGAGGGCAAGGCGGTGAAGTCCTGCACCATGCTGGCCGCCGCGGCCGAAGGCGCGGAGGTCACGACCATCGAGGGCGTGGCGAACGGCGACCTGCATCCGATGCAGAGGGCATTCAATGACAATCACGGGCTTCAGTGCGGCTTCTGCACGCCGGGCATGATCATGAGCGGAATCGATATGGTCAATCGCTACAAGGCTGAGGGAAGGACGCTCGACGAAGCCGCGATCCGTCACGAGCTTGAAGGCAATATCTGCCGATGCACCGGCTACCACAACATCGTGAAGTCGATTGCGCAAGCCGCCAGCGAGATGTGAGGAGGGCAACAGATGAGCGAAGGAATCGGTGCACCGGTCAAGCGCAAGGAAGACAAGCGCTTCATTACCGGAAAGGGCAAGTATACCGACGACATCAGGATGGAGAACCAGGCCTACGCGGCGTTCGCCCGATCCCCTCACGCACATGCGGAGATCAATGGCATCGAGACGTCCGCAGCCGAGGCGATGAGCGGCGTCATTGCCGTGCTGGACGGTGCGCAACTGACAGGTGACGGCATCGGCAACCTGATTTGTGGCTGGGCGATCTCGTCAAAGGACGGAAGCCCGATGAACATGGGTGCATGGTCTGCGCTGGCTACCGAGAAGGTGCGATACGTCGGCGACGCAGTGGCCGTCGTCATCGCGGAAAGCAAGGAGGAGGCTCAAGCGGCAGCCGAGGCGATCGAGGTGAGCTACAACGAGCTTCCCGTGGCGGCGAGCATTGCGGCCGCTCTCGCGGATGGCGCTCCGCAAGTCCACGACAACGCGCCCGGCAACGTGATCTACGACTGGGAACTCGGCGACGGCGACGCGACCGCCGCGGCACTTGCGGGAGCGGCGCATGTCACGGAAATGGACATCACCAACAACCGCCTCGCCCCGAACGCGATGGAGCCGCGGTCTGCGGTTGCAACCTACGATGACGCGGAAGACCACTACACGCTGTATTCGACCAGCCAGAACCCGCACGTGGCGCGGCTGGTGCTGAGCGCCTTCTACCAGGTTGCCCCTGAGCACAAGCTTCGCGTGATCGCGCCCGATGTGGGAGGAGGGTTCGGGTCGAAGATCTACATCTATCCGGAAGAGATCGTCTGTCTTTGGGCCTCCATGAAGACCAGGCGCTCCGTCAAGTGGACGGCTGAGCGGACGGAGGCCTTCCTGACCGATGCCCACGGACGCGATCACGTCACCAAGGCGCGGATGGGCTTTGATTCCGATGGCAGGATCGTGGGATTCAAGGTCTCGACCAAGGCGAACTTTGGTGCCTACATGTCGCTCTTTTCCAGTGCCGTGCCGACTTATCTCTACGCGACGCTGCTTTCGGGAACCTACGACATCCCGGCGATCCATTGCGAAGTCCTGGCGTGCTACACGAACACCGTGCCCGTGGACGCCTATCGCGGCGCAGGGCGGCCGGAAGCGTCTTTCGTCGTGGAGCGCCTGATGGAGACAGCCGCGCGAGAAATGGGCAAGGATCCAGCGGAACTGCGGCGCGTGAACTTCGTCAAGGAGTTCCCGTACCAGACCCAGGTCATAATGAACTACGATTCCGGAGATTTCGAAGGCAACATGAACCAGGCCATGGAGGCTGCCGACTGGGCCGGCTTCACGGCGCGCAAGGCAGAAGCCGCCAATCGCGGCAAGCTTCGCGGCATCGGCATGGCCTGTTACATCGAGGCTTGCGGAATCGCGCCTTCGGCCGCGGTTGGCTCGCTCGGGGCCGGCGTCGGTCTCTGGGAATCTGCGGAAGTGCGCGTGAACCCGGTCGGAACGATCGAAGTGCTTACCGGTTCGCACAGCCACGGGCAGGGACACGAAACGACCTTTGCGCAGGTCGTGGCGGAGCGCTTCGGCGTGCCGCTCGACAGCATCCAGATCGTCCATGGCGACACCGACAAGGTGCAGTTCGGCATGGGCACCTACGGGTCGCGTTCAGGTCCCGTCGGCATCTCGGCGATCGTCAAGGCCTGCGACAAGGTCGAGGTGAAGGTGCGGAAGATCGCGGCGCATCTGCTGGAATGCAATCCGGACGACCTCGTGATGGAAGACAGCCAGGTCAAGGTGCCGGGCACCAACAAGGCGCTCGGCTGGCACGAGGTGGGGCTTGCGGCCTACACCGCGCATAACCTGCCTGCCGACATGGAACCCGGCCTTAAGGAGGGAGCGTTTTACGACCCCGAGAACTTCACCTTCCCGATGGGCTGTTTCGTTGCCGAGGTCGAGATCGATCCTGGCACCGGAAAGACCGACGTCGTCAAGTTCGTGGCCTCGGACGATTTCGGGGTGATCATCAATCCGATGATCGTCGAAGGCCAGGTTCACGGCGGCATTGCCCAAGGTGTCGGGCAGGCCCTGCTGGAAGAGATGGTGTATGACGAGAGCGGCCAGCCGGTTTCAGGTTCCTACATGGACTACACGATGCCGCGAGCCGAAGACGTGCCGAGCTTCGTGGTCGAGCATCACAACACCCGGTGCGCAACGAATCCCCTCGGCATCAAGGGCTGCGGGGAGGCTGGGGCAATCGGTTCGCCGCCAGCTGTCATCAACGCGATCACTGACGCCATCGGCAACAACGACGTCAGCATGCCGGCGACGCCCGCGAAGGTCTGGGCTGCAATCCAGGCGTCCGGCACCAGCATGGCTGCGGAATAGGGAGAGAGGCGATGCATTCATTGAACTACCACAAGGCGTCCAACGCATCCGAAGCTGCCAGGCTCCTTTCCGGAACGGAGGACGGGAAGTTCCTTGCGGGCGGCCAGACGCTGATACCGGCCATGAAGACGCGCCTCGCTGCGCCGTCGGATCTGGTCGACGTGTCGGGCGCCGCGGACCTGCGCGGGATCACGGTCTTGGGGCGTGACGTGACGATTGGAGCCGCGACGACCCATGCGGAAGTCGCGGCCAGCGGCGAATTGCGCAACGTCTGTCCGTCAATTTGCGAAATGGCCGCGAATATCGGCGACCCGGCGGTTCGCCATCGCGGAACGATCGGCGGCTCGATCGCGAACAATGATCCTGCGGCGGACTACCCGGCGGCGATGCTGGCGCTGGGGGCGACGATCAAGACGGCCAGCCGAGAGATGGCGGCGGATGACTTTTTCGTCGGCCTCTTCGAGACTGCACTCGAGGATGACGAACTCATCACGTCGATTGGCTTCACGGCGCCGGAGGCAGGCGCCTATGCAAAGTTCCCGAACCCCGCTTCGCGCTACGCCATGTGCGGCGTCTTCGTTGCGAGGGGTGATGGCGGCGTTCGCGTCGGGGTCACCGGGGCCGGTGCGGACGGCGCATTCCGGGCTGGCGAATTCGAGGCCGCGCTTGGCGGCGAGTTCTCCGCGGAAGCGCTAAACGGCATTTCGGTGAATGCGGAAGAGATGTTGTCCGACATCCACGGTGATGGCGTCTATCGTGCGAATCTGGTGTCCGTAATGGCCAAGCGCGCCGTCGCTGCCGCCAGCTGACTTTTCTGATTGTGCGCCGGCTCCAGTGAGTCGGCGCAGGTGTTGTGGACACGCGTCTTTTCTGGGCGCGAGTTGAACGCACGCTGCCATTCGGGGTCCACTCAACGTCCTGGCCACGCGTCCCGTCCGTGGTCGTATCGCTTTGCCTTGGGCTTTCTGGGCGCACTTTCTCGGCAAGGGATGGCTTCGTTCAGGAACCACCGATGCCAGCGGAGTTCCCGCACGGCACTGCCCAGTGGAGCATCCGTCAATTGGGCCAATTCAGACAGCTATTCGGCTCAAAATAAAATGTTTGCGTGAGCCGAATAGTGCTGTATTCGGCTCACGAGCCCTTCCGGCGGAAGACGGAGTCGCACGTGACGTATATCTGGCAAAGACACGACTGGCCGAATTTTGTCTGGGACAACGAAATTGTTGACTCGAATGCGCACGCTTTCGCGTTGGAGGCCAGCCGCCTCGTCGGTGAAGTGCAGCATCTGCGCGATGCCGTGAAGACAGGCGTGCAGATAGACTTTATTGTTTCTGAAGCGGTCAAGACTTCGCAGATTGAGGGCGAAAGCTATGACCGGGAAGACGTACGGTCTTCCATTCGCAACCAGCTTGGCCTTAACGACCCGCCCGCCGCCGTGCGTGACCCAAGGGCAAATGGAGTCGCCGCGCTCATGATCTCCGTGAGGGATCACTTTGCTGCTCCCCTGACCGAGGAGCGCCTTTGCGCGTGGCAGGAATTGATCATCCTTGAAGGCATCGGACGTGACAAGATTGAAGTGGGAAAATGGCGGACCGACGAGAATCCGATGCAGGTTGTTTCCGGGGCTTTCGGGAAAGAGACGGTTCACTACGAGGCTCCGCCGTCCAGGAGAGTGCCCGGAGAGATGAAGCGCTTCGTCGAGTGGTTCAACGGCAGCCGGAACCTCAAGGGTGCGGTGCGTGCGGGAGTGGCACATCTCTATTTCGAGTGCATTCACCCGTTTGACGACGGAAATGGCAGGGTCGGACGCGCCATATCGGAGACCGCCTTGTCACAAGAGCTCGGGCATCCTGCGCTGTTGAGCCTGTCCGCGACGATCCAGGGCAAGGTTCAGGACTACTATGACGCGCTCGAGCGTGCCGGGCGAGGAGACATGGACATAACCGAATGGCTGGCCTGGTTCACTGGTCTCGTCCTGGATTCACAGAGACAAGCCAGGGAACATTTTGCCTACGTCATTGCAAAGGCGCGATTCTGGGACGTTCATGGCGACAAGTTCAATGGCCGTCAGGCGAAGGTCCTTGCCCGGATGCTCCGAGATGGGCGCGACGGTTTCAAGGGCGGCATGAGTGCCGGGAAATACATGAAAATAACCGGTTGTTCGAAGGCGACCGCGACCCGCGATCTGGCACGGCTCCAGAAGATGGGCGCATTTCGCAGGCTGGAGACTGGTGGCCGTAGCACGCGATACGATGTCCTGTTGGCCGGCGTGTAGTGCTTTGTGACCGCCCGGGGCAGTGGCCCTTACCGCGCGGCGCCCAGGGCCAAGACCTTGTACGTGTCCCTACCGGTCGTCGGAATCGCGATCAGGTGGAATAGCGATGGGCGTGCCCGGCACCGGGACGCGCCGCATGACGGGCGGTCGCCGAGTCACAGGTCGATCAGTTCGGCCTGCCGCACAATAACTTCGGCCTGCCGGACGCTCGCGATGTCAACAAGCCTTCCCTTGTAGGTGGCCGCACCGGATCCGGATCGCTGCGCCTCGTCCATCGCGGCAAGGATTTCCCGGGCTTCGGTGATCGCTTCCTCTGACGGCGTGAACACTTCGTTGGCAAGTTCGATCTGCCTTGGATGGATCGCCCACTTGCCAACCATCCCAAGCGTTGCCGATCGCAGTGCTTGTGCTCGAAAACCCTCGTCGTCGGAAAAGTCCCCAAAGGGTCCGTCAACCGGAAGGACGCCGTGGGTTCGACAGGCCGCCACGATCGCGGTCTGAGCCCAGTGCCAAGGGTCGGACCAGTACTTTTTCCCTTCCCGTGCCATGTAGTAGTTTTCCTGGGTGCCGCCGATTCCGGTCGTCTGCATGCCCATCGAGGCCGCGAAGTCCGCCGCGCCCAGGCTCATGGCCTTGAGACGAGGAGAGCTTGCCGCGATCCGTTCCACGTTGGTGATGCCGGCAGCGGTCTCAATGATCACCTCCAGGTCAATGCGTTTGGTTCTACCCATTGCGGATTCCACGGCGGACACCAGGGCATCGACGGCATAGACGTCGGCATCGCACCCGACTTTCGGAACCATGATCTGGTCCAGGCGTTCGGAGCAGTTTTCGAGGAGATCGACCACGTCCCGGTACCAGTAGGGCGTGTCGAGGGCGTTGATGCGGACTGACAAGGTCTTTCTGCCCCAATCCAGGTCGCCAATCGCCTCGATGACGTTCTTCCGCGCCCCGGGCTTGTCACTGGGCGCGACAGAATCTTCGAGGTCGAGGTTGATCACGTCTGCCTCGGATGCGGCCATTTTCTCGAAAATCGACGGCCGTGAGCCGGGACCGAAGAGCTGGCATCGATTCGGACGGCTCGGCGCGGGGGGTTGCGGACGGAAACTCATGGGCAGCACACCTTTCGCGAGGCTCAGTCACGAACTGACTATAATGTTGCGCTGCAGCATGCAAACCTGTTGCACTGCGGCATGCCGAGTGAGCAATTTTCATCGAAGAATTAGCAAAAACGAAGGAAATAATTCGCAAATTGAAAAAATATTCAGCAGCAATTGGCAGAACTTTCCACCGGGGACGCCTAAAATTGCGAGCCGTGGGAGGATGTCATGATTCTCAAGCCTTATCTGCTTTTTCTTGGTGATGCGCCTGATCAGCTCGCCGCAAAGGTGGCACAGGGCATTGCCGACTGGCGGCCCGAACATGTCGTCGGGCAGTTGCGGTTGGACGGCTGCAAGGCTGACGCCGGCGTGCCCGATCTGGGCTTGAGCGACGCTTGGGAAAGGGGTGCCCGTACATTGGTCGTCGGCGTGGCAAACCGGGGCGGGATCATCCCGGAAGCCTGGCTCGATGTTCTGAAGGACGCCCTGGAAATCGGTTTCGACCTGGCGAACGGCCAGCACAACCTGCTGCGTGACCAAGACGTCCTGAGGGAGGTTGCGCAGCGGAACGATCGGTCTCTCCATGACGTACGCGTTCCGACGGTCGCATATCCGATAGCAAACGGAAAGAAGCGGACAGGCAAGCGTTGCCTCGCGATCGGAACCGATTGCTCGATTGGCAAGATGTACACGGGTCTCGCCATGGACAAGGAAATGCGGTCGAGAGGAATGAAGTCGACCTTCCGTCCAACAGGCCAGACAGGAATCCTGATCACGGGAAGCGGCGTACCTCTTGATGCCGTTGTCGCGGACTTCATGGCAGGAGCGGTCGAGCACCTGACGCCAGACAACGACTCCGACCACTGGGATCACATCGAGGGACAGGGCAGCCTTTTCCATGTTTCCTATTCCGGCGTGACGATGGCGCTGATTCATGGCGGGCAACCGGATGCCGTCATACTGGCCCATGAACCGACGCGGACACATATGCGGGGCTTGCCGCATTACGGACTGCCTACGCTCGAAGTGCTTCGCGAAGTGGCGCTTCCAATTGCCCAAGTCGCCAACCCGGACGTGAGGATCTGCGGGGTTTCGATGAATACGAGCGCGCTGGACGACGAAGAGGCCACGCGCTCTTGCGAGGAGATCGAGGAACGGACGGGCCTGCCGACAGTGGATCCTTTTCGGCACGGTGCCGCTCGCCTTGTGGATGCACTGGAGGCGATCTGAATTCGCTGGTGCTCGACTGGGTCGATGTGCAGCGGTGGCCATGTCGGGCCATGCCGTGCAATGGGGTTGATCGTCCGGCAGAAAGCCCTGTACGCATTCCTCGGAACGAGCCGCCGGAAAGATCCGATTGAATGGAGATACGTGCCAATCCCGAGACGTTCCGGCTGGCCGAGACATTCGCGATCTCGCGCGGGTCGCGTGATGTCGCCGAGGTCCTGACCGTTCGCATCGAAGCGGAAGGGAAGGCCGGAAGGGGAGAGTGCGTTCCCTATGCACGCTACGGCGAATCCATGGCGTCAGTGGCAGATCAAGTGATGGGTTTGCCGGATGAACTGACCCGCGAGGGGCTCCAGGAATCGCTTCCAGCCGGCGCTGCGCGCAACGCCGTTGACTGCGCGTTGTGGGATCTTGCGGCAAAGCAGGCGGGAGAGCGGGCATGGCGGCTGGCCGAGCTCGATTCGCCGGGTCCCGTTGTCACCGCGTACACGCTGTCGCTCGACACGCCTGAGAGGATGGAGGCGTCTGCTCGAATGCACGCTGGGCGACCATTGCTGAAGGTAAAGCTGGGCGGCGAAGATGACATGACCAGGCTTGAAGCCGTTCGGCGCGGCGCCCCGGATACACGGATCATTGTCGATGCGAACGAGGGATGGAGTGCCGAACTGTATTCGGAGATTGCGCCGCACTTGATGCGGCTTGGCGTCCGGCTGGTCGAACAGCCATTGCCCGCAGGCAATGATGAATTGCTTGCCGAAATCGAGCGGCCGCTGCCGGTCTGCGCTGACGAGTCGGTTCATGACAGGGCTACCTTGCCCGCGCTCAAGGGCAAGTATGATGCAGTGAACATCAAGCTCGACAAGGCTGGCGGCTTGACGGAGGCATTGGCGCTCAAGGATGCGGCGCGGGAGCAAGGTCACGACATCATGGTTGGATGCATGGTCGGCACGTCGCTTGCCATGGCGCCTGCGGTCCTGCTTGCCCAAGGTGCGTCAGTGGTTGACCTTGACGGGCCGCTGCTTCTGGCCGAAGACCGCGACCATGCGCTGGAATTCGATGACGGGTGCGTGCATCCGCCACGGCCTGAACTATGGGGGTGAGCCATGAGCCGCATCGTGTACATCAACGGAGAATACGTTGCCGAAGAGGAGGCTCGCGTTTCGATATTCGACCGGGGGTTTCTTTTTGCTGACGGCGTCTACGAAGTGACTAGCGTCCTTGACGGCAAGCTGATTGACTTCGCCGGGCACGCGGCCCGACTTGAGAGATCCCTGGGTGAAATTGAAATGGCGTCGCCGATGTCCGGTGAGGAACTGGCCGAGGTCTTTCGGGAGCTGGTACGGCGGAACGCGCTGACCGAAGGCATGATCTATCTCCAGATCACTCGTGGCGCAGACAAGGACCGAGACTTTGACTGCCCGGCGCCCGAGCTCGTGCCGTCAACGGTGCTGGCGTTCACGCAGACCAAGAACATCGTCGACAGTCCGGTCGCGACGACAGGCATAAGGGTGATCACGATCGACGACCTTCGTTGGGCACGCCGCGACATCAAGACGGTCCAGCTTCTCTATCCCGTCCTTGGAAAGAAGAGGGCCAAGGATCAGGGAAAGGACGATGCCTGGATGGTCGAGGAAGGTGTCGTGACCGAAGGCACCTCGAACAACGCCTGCATCGTCCGGGATGGCAGGATCATCACGCGAGATCTCTCCGAAAAGATCCTGCACGGCATCACTCGGAAGGCCGTGCTGGCGTTTGCGCGGGAGGCGCAGATGAAGGTCGAGGAGCGGCCGTTCACCGTGGAAGAGGCCAAGGAGGCGGACGAGGCATTCATTACGTCTGCATCAACCTTCGTGATGCCGGTCATCGAAATCGACGGCGCGAGAATCGGCGACGGCAAGCCCGGTCCGGTCGCAACCCGGCTTCGACAAATTTATATCGAGGAATCCCTGAAGTCCGCCGCCTAGCGCTGTTGTCGCGCTTCCGCGAATCTGAATTGCGCGGCTTCGGCTGCCGTTGATGCTGGCCGGCAACGGAGCGGCGATAGATCACGTGGCGAAGATCGTCAGTTCAGCCGTCGCCCCCGTTTTGATCATCATGGAGCTTCCGGGACTGCTCGAACGCAGCCTTTTGTCCCGCTGTTGCCTCGGTCTGGTGCATGGCTTTCCAGTCATCGTAGGGCATGCCGTAAAACGATTCGCGAGCCTCCTCCTTCGAGATCTCGATGCCTCGCTCGCCCGCCGCCTCCTGATACCAGCGCGACAGGCAGTTCCGGCAAAACCCGGCGAGGTTCATGAGGTCGATGTTCTGAACGTCAAGGCGGTCGGTCATCAGGTGCCTTTGCAAGCGCCTGTACGCGGCGGCTTCCAGTTCAATGCGGGTCTTGTCGTCCATCGAGCTTCTCCTCAAGTTTCTGCCGCTGCCAGTGCCTCGGGAAGGAGGCCGGCAAGGCGGTCGGCCCACTCCGCCTGATCTCGCTCCTTGGCAATCAGGTCGTTGCGCACCTCGATCAAGGTATTTTGTCGCCTTGTCTGCACGGCATGCCTGTCAATCGTGTCCCCATCAAGCCTGCCGCTGTAGGGCTGGTTTGCGGCGACGATAAGCTGCCTTTCGCGAGCCAGCCCTGCCAGCAAGGGGAGCGAAAGGCGGTCATCGTCGGCAAACAGCAGAGTCACGTGCCACGGGCGGGGCATTCGACCGCGAAACTGCGGCGTGAATGAATGGACCGAAAGGATGACGGTGTCCGGCCGCCTTGCCGCGATCTCCGCGATGGTGCGGTGGTATGGTCGGTAGAGAATTTCCTTGCGCCGTTCGATTTCGGTCTCGTCCGCATTGCGATTGGCCGGAATGATGGTGCCGTCGTAGATCCGCATGACAAGGGTCGGGTCGTGTTCGCCACGGTTCGGATCAATGACAAGGCGCGAGTAGTTTGCCAGGACTGCGGGCGCATCCAGCCGCTCCGCCAGCTTCACCGCCAGCCCTGACGCACCCACGTCATAAGCGATGTGCCGCGACATGTCGTCACGCGAGATTCCGAGGTCGCCATTTGCCACCCAGGACGGGACCGCGTTCGACGCGTGATCACACAGCACCAGGCATCGCGAGGGCCGCGATTCGCCAACGACGATGACGGGATTCAGGTCCGATGATTCTTCCGGTTCGAACGGCATGGCAGGAAACTACCGCCCGACACGCCCGTTGGCCAGTTGTCAGGCGCTAACAATTGCGGCAGTAGAGAATATCATCCGATCCAAGGGAATGCCTCATGCGCCGTCTCCGAAACGTCAAGATCGTCGCGACACTAGGTCCGGCGTCGAGCTCCTACGACATGATCCGCAAACTGTTCGAGGCCGGGGCCGACACGTTCCGCCTGAACACCAGTCACGGAGATCACGACGATATCAGGGCTCGTCACGAGATCATCCGCAAGGTCGAACAGGACGTGGCTCGACCCATAGGGATCCTTGCCGACCTGCAGGGGCCGAAGCTCAGGGTGGGCACCTTTGCGAACGGTGCCGTTGATCTCGAAGAAGGCCAGAGATTTCGTTTCGATCTTTCGGACGCACCGGGCGGGCCGAACAGGGTGCAACTTCCCCATCACGAGATCTTCGCAGCCGTGGAGAAGGATGCAACGCTGCTTGTCAATGACGGAAAGATCCGCATGAAAGTCGAAGAGCACGGTCCCGAATTCGCGGACTGCACGGTACTCGTGGGCGGCACGGTCTCGGACCGGAAGGGCGTGAACGTGCCGGACGTGCTTCTGCCGCTCGCTGCATTGTCAGAGAAGGACAGATCGGATCTGGAATTCGTGTGCGAGCTTGGTGTCGACTGGCTGGCCCTGTCGTTCGTCCAGCGAGCCGAAGATGTCCACGAGGCGCGCGAGCTGACACGGGGTCGCGCGGCGCTGATGACAAAGGTCGAGAAGCCCGCTGCGGTGCGCAATTTCGACTCCATTCTGGAAGCGTCGGACGGAGTCATGGTTGCCCGCGGCGACCTCGGCGTGGAATTGCCGGTCCAGAACGTGCCGCCGATCCAGAAGCGCTTGGTGCGAAAGTGCCGGACGGCAGCGAAGCCCGTGATCGTGGCAACGCAGATGCTTGAATCGATGATCGAGAGCCCGATGCCAACGCGTGCCGAAGTGTCTGACGTTGCCGCCGCAATATACGAAGGCGCAGATGCGGTGATGCTCTCGGCCGAGAGCGCAGTCGGATCCTATCCTGTCGAGGCGGTGTCAACGATGCACAACGTCGCGATTGAGGTCGAGAGCGATCCCACGTATCGCGATGTCGTGGATGCCAGCAGGGGGGGGCCCAAGCAGTCTGTTGCGGACGGCATCGTTTCTGCTGCACGCGAAATAGCGGAAACCGCCGACATCAAGGTGATCTGCATCTACTCGGAGTCCGGGACGACCGCGTTGCTGGTGGCGCGCGAACGGCCCCATGTTCCTATCATTGCCATGACGTCCCGGATCCAGACGGCCAGGCGACTCTGCCTGTCTTGGGGTCTGCACTGTTCCCATACCAGCGAGGTGGATCGGTTCAAGACTGCCGTCATAAACTCGGCAAGGGCCTCCATAGCGGAAGGGTTCGCTTCACCGGACGACTTTCTCGTCGTGACCGCCGGTGTCCCTTTCGGAACGCCGGGCACCACGAACATTTTGCGCGTTTCGTCCTGCGATGAACGCAAGATCATTCCCGCAGACCCCGATTGAAGACCGGTGCCGCGACCGGGGTCGCTGGCCACGATGAAGGTCATCGGACCGACGGGGTTTCCCGACATTGTCCATGCCCGACTGGCACTGCAGCGTACTGCACACTGCAACTTGCCGTGCAGCGCCTGCGTCTCGCGCCATGTGTACACGCCTGGCAGGTGCACTTTCCCTCTTGCCAGCGTCTCGGACGGCCTGTATGCGGCACGCTTCAGTGGGCTCGCCGGCCAAAGCGGCATGCCGAGCGGGCCTTGAACCGTCTGTCGACAGGAGATGGAAATGCCCAAGATGAAGACCAAGTCGAGCGCGAAGAAGCGCTTCAAGGTGTCTGCCTCGGGAAAGGTGATCAGCGCCCAGGCGGGAAAGCGCCACGGCATGATCAAGCGGACAAACAAGTTCATTCGCAAAGCACGCGGCACGACCGTGATGAGCGGGCCTGATCAAAGGCTCGCCAAGCGCTACATGCCCTACGACCGCTGAGGAGACCGAGACATGTCACGTGTAAGAGGGGGTACGACCACCCACGCCCGCCACAAGAAGGTGATCAGCGCCGCGAAGGGCTACTACGGTCGCCGCAAGAACACGTTCAAGGCCGCCCGGCAGGCCGTCGACAGGGCGAACGAGTACGCAACCCGTGACCGAAAGGCCCGCAAGCGGAACTTTCGTGCGCTCTGGATCCAGAGGATCAACGCCGCCGTTCGGGCACATGACGAGGCATTGACCTATTCACGCTTCATCAACGGTCTTTCCCGGGCAGGCATAGAAGTGGACCGCAAGGTCCTGGCCGACCTTGCCGTGCACGAGCCTGAGGCGTTTGAGGCCATCGTGAAAAAGGCGAAGGCCGCGATCGCGTAAACGCTCCCTTCGGAGTCAGTTACAAGTGAAGCTGCGGACCTTTTTGGGGGTCGCGCGGCTTCTTGTCTTCAGGGGTGCCGGCGGCTAGCACGGCGGGGGCAAGGATCGAGAGGGTTCGGATGGACGAACTGAGAACAAGGTACCTTGGCGCAATCGCTGGTGCGGCCGATGAGGCCGCGCTTGAAGAGCTGCGCGTTGCCGCTCTCGGCAAGAAGGGCGAGGTGTCGCTCAGGATGCGTGAACTCGGCGGCATGACCCCCGAGGAGAGGCAGGTCGCCGGGCCGGCGCTCAACGCGTTGAAGGACGAGATCAACGGGGCGATCACGGCCAAGAAGGCTGCACTGGAAGACGCGGCCCTCGATGCACGTCTCAAGGACGAATGGCTTGACGTGACCTTGCCCGCGCGCCAGCGCGCGCACGGAAGCGTCCACCCTGTCAGCCAGGTCACCGAGGAGGTGACGGCCATCCTCTCCGACATGGGATTTTCCGTCGCGGAAGGTCCGCAGGTCGAAAGCGACTGGTACAATTTCGACGCGCTCAACATCCCTGATCACCATCCTGCACGGACCGAGATGGACACGTTCTACATGGCGCAGGCGGAGGGCGACAACCGGCCTCCGCATGTCCTCAGGACCCATACCTCGCCGGTTCAGATACGCGCGCTGCAGGCACGCGGGGCACCGATTCGCATAATCTGTCCGGGTCGGGTCTACAGGGCCGACTATGACCAGACGCACACGCCAATGTTCCATCAGGTCGAGGGCCTTGCGATTGATCGCGACATTTCGATGGCCAACCTGAAATGGGTGCTCGAGGAGTTCTTTTCGGCCTTTTTCGGAACGACCGTGAAGACCCGCTTCCGTGCCTCGCACTTTCCCTTCACGGAACCGTCGGCCGAAGTCGATATCCAGTGCTCCTGGGAGGGCGGAACCGTTAAAGTCGGTGAAGGCGAAGGCTGGCTGGAGGTCCTGGGCTCGGGAATGGTGCACCCGAAGGTTCTGGAAGCTGGCGGCATTGACGCTTCCAAGTGGCAGGGATTCGCGTTCGGCATCGGAATCGATCGGCTGGCGATGCTGAAATACGGCATTCCGGACCTTCGGGCCTTCTTTGATTCGGACCTGCGGTGGCTGAGGCATTACGGCTTCGCCCCGCTTGACGTGCCGACGCTGCACGGAGGGTTGCAGTGATGCGTGCCGCATCGTGCACGATGCCTGACCTGGTGCAGGCCGGGCATCATCCGCGGCGACCTGCCTCGGTCGGACCGTCCGATGCAGCGGGTGTGCCGATGTCCGAAAAAACCGGCATTTCCTCGGGGGAAGCGCGATGAGGTTCACGATTGCCTGGCTCAAGGAGCATCTTGAAACCGCCGCTACGGTTGACGAGATCGCGGAGGCCCTGACCGATATAGGCCTTGAGGTGGAGGAGGTCCTGAACCCTGCAGACCGGCTGCGGGACTTCACGCTTGGCACGGTCTTGAAGGCAGAAGAGCATCCCGACGCCGACAGGTTGCGCGTCTGCGAGGTCGAGACCGATCAGGGTCCCAAGCAGATCATCTGCGGTGCGCCCAATGCTCGTGAAGGGATCACGGTCGTTGTTGCACACGCGGGCACTTACATTCCGGGCATCGACACGACCATCCAGGTCGGGAAGATCAGGGGCGTGGAGAGTCACGGCATGATGTGCTCGGAGCGCGAGATGGAGCTCTCCGACGAGCATGACGGGATCATCGAGTTGCCGTCGGGCAAGGTGGGAGAGCGCTTCATCGACTGGCTGGCGGCGAATGACCCGTCAAGGGTCGATCCGGTGATCGAGATTGCCATCACGCCCAACCGTCAGGACGCGTTGGGTGTCGAGGGGATTGCCCGCGACCTGGCGGCACGAGGCTTGGGAAGAAGGATCGAGAGGCCGATTGCTCCGGTGCCTGGCACGTTTGACTCACCGATCGACGTCTCGATCGACAAGGACACGATCGACGGCAATCCCTACTTTGCCGGCCGAGTGATCCGGGGTGTGACGAACGGGCCGTCACCGGCATGGCTGCAGCAAAGGCTGCAGGCCATCGGACTGCGTCCGGTCTCGGCACTGGTCGATATCACGAACTTCTACACCTATGACCGCAACCGGCCGCTCCATGTCTTCGATGCCGACAAGGTCAAGGGGAACCTCCGCGTGCATCGGGCAAGTGGCGGCGAGCAGATCCTCGCACTGGACCAGAAGACCTACGCATTCGAGAGCAACATGATGATCATCGCTGACGAGCGGGGACCTGAAAGCATAGCTGGCGTCATGGGCGGAGACGAAACGGGCGTGACCGGGGATACCGTCAATGTATTCGTCGAAAGCGCCTATTGGGATCCGGTGACGATCGCGGATACGGGACGCAAGCTGAAGATCAACTCCGATGCCAGGTATCGCTTTGAAAGGGGGGTGGATCCCGAGTTCACGCTGCCGGGCCTGGAGGCAGCCACGTCGATGATCCTGGAGCTTTGCGGCGGCGAGGCGTCTCATGTCGTCGAGGCGGGTGCTGTGCCTGACACGGCCCGTGCCTATCGCCTGGACCCTGCACGCTGTTCTTCGCTCGTTGGCATGGACATTCCGGCCAAGGATCAGCGGGCAACTCTGGAAGCGCTTGGATTCGCGCTTGATGGAGACATGGCGACTCCGCCTTCGTGGCGTCCCGACGTGCGGGGAGAGGCGGACCTGGTCGAGGAGGTGGCGCGCATGGCATCGCTCACGAATCTGGAGCCGAAGCCCATGCCTAGGGCCGCGCCCGGCGTGCCGGAACCGATTCTTACATCGCTTCAGAAGCGTGAGCAGGCCTCGCGGCGGAGGGCGGCGGCGCTCGGCTACTGCGAATGCGTGACCTACAGCTTCATCGACGATGCCTCGGCCGCGCTGTTCGGTGGCGGCGACGTGGCGCGTCGCGTCGCGAATCCCATATCGTCCGAAATGACCCAGATGCGGCCATCGCTCTTTCCGGGGCTGTTGCAGGCGGCTGCACGCAACCAGGCGCGAGGTTTCGCCGATCTGGCCCTCTTCGAGGTCGGTGCCGTGTTCCATGGCGGCGAGCCGGAAGAGTTCGAGATCTTGATCGCAGGGATTCGCGTCGGCGCAACCGGCTCGAAAGACCCGCATGGAGAGCGCCGGGACGTGGACGTCTTTGACGCCCGTGCCGATGCTGAGGCGGTTCTTGCAGCCGCCGGAGCGCCCGCACGCACGCAAATTGCGCGGGGAGCCAACAGCTGGTGGCATCCGGTCCGCTCGGCGAAGATCACGCTTGGACCAAAGATCTCGCTTGCGGCGTTTGGCGAACTGCATCCCAAGGTGCTGCGCAGGCTGGACGTGAAGGGGCGGGCGGTCGGCTTCGCGATCCATCTCTCGGCCATTCCGGAGCCGCGCGCAAAGGGCAGCACGCGCACCGCTCTTCAAATCAGCGACCTCCAGGCGGTCGAGCGCGACTTTGCCTTCTTGCTGGATGCGGACGTCGAGGCAGTCAATGTCGTGAATGCCGCCGCAGGTGCAGACAAGTCCTTGATCGAAGAGGTGAGGGTCTTTGACGAATTCGTGGGCGGCAGCTTTGGCGCGGGCAAGAAGTCGCTCGCCATCACGGTGCGTCTGCAGCCGAGGGAACGGACCCTGACCGACGAGCAGATTGACGCAGTCGGCAAGGCGATTGTCGAGAAGGTTTCGAAATCCACGGGTGGCGTGCTGCGGGCCTAGAGGGATGGGCAACGGCAAGACGCTTCGCCCCAATCCTTCGAAGACTGGCCCGGCCGATCACGGCGTCGGCGACCTTCGGTCAATGATGGTGCATCGTCCGTCATGATCCAAGGAGGCAAGACTGCCGGTGTTTCCTGTCGGCATGCTCAAACGTCTCTGATGAATTTCGTAAATCGTGGCAGAATGTTCGGAAGCAGCCGTGATTCGCGAAGGAGAATTGCGCCATGAGCACGATTGACGCCACGGACTCTCGAATTCTCTCGGTGCTGCAGCGACGGGGCCGCATTTCGAATGCCGAGCTTGCGGACGAGATTCACTTGTCTGCATCGGCCTGCCACAGACGCGTGCAAAGGTTGGAGCGCTCCGGAATCATTCGCGACTACGTGGCCCTGCTTGATCCGAAGAAGCTCAACCGCCCGACGGTCGTGTTTGTCGAGATCACGCTTTCCGGCCAGGCGGACGAGGTGCTCGACGCCTTCGAACGGGAAGTGGCGCGCATTCCGGACGTGCTCGAGTGCCACCTCATGGCGGGCACGGCGGACTATCTCCTGAAGGTCGTGACGCAGGATACCGAGGACTTTGCGCAGATTCACCGCGGCAAGCTTGCGCGGCTGCCAGGCGTGGCGCAGATTCATTCGTCCTTTGCATTGAGGACGGTGCGGCAAACCACTGCGCTTCCCGTGTAGCGGAGAGCTCTTTGACGACAGGTCCGGAGGCCTCTCGCATTCGGAATTGCGCGAGCCGGCTACGGGGCGGTCCGGACCAAATAGGATTTCTCGCACCGAAAGCACCCGCTCCGTCCGCCGGTCGGGAATCGATGCAATTGGTTGCTGCTTGGGATGCGGGCGAAGCCGCTGCTCATCCGGAAGCCCAGGAAAGCCCGGGCCTTCCATGCGCGGTGCCGTCCGGCAGCGCCGGACCTGGGTTCACAGGAGCCCTTCGCGCTGGGCCTTCTTGCGCGCCAGCTTGCGGAAGCGGCGGATCGCTTCTGCCCTTTCGCGCGCACGCTTTTCGCTGGGTTTCTCGAAATGCTGCCGAAGCTTCATCTCGCGGAAGACGCCTTCACGCTGCAGTTTCTTTTTCAGCGCACGGAGCGCCTGGTCTACATTGTTGTCGCGAACGCTGACCTGCATGTGGCCTTTACCGCCTTTCCGAGTTAGAGTTGCGCAGAATCTGCAAGAGATGGCCCCAATAACAAAGGCCGCTGGGCTTGTCTACAGGCGGATGCCGGAGAATCTGATGGCAAAGACACCCGATCTGAATGCGCTCCTGGATGCCGCGCTAGAGCATGTTGCCTTCGATGGCTGGTCCGCAGCCACCTTGGCGGCTGCCGCGGAAGATGTCGGGCTGAGTGAGGCGGACGCAACGATGCTGGCGCCGCGGGGGGCGTTGGACCTCGTGGCGGCGCTTCACCGAAGGAGCGACAACGCGATGAAAGAGCGCCTCGCAAAGGCGGACCTGGAATCGTTCCGGTTTCGCGACAGGGTTGCGATGGCCTTGAAATACCGGTTTGACGCGATGCCTGATCGGCAGGTGGCGAGACGCACGGCAGCTTTCTTTTCCGTGCCGACCCACGCGCCTGACGGTGCAAAGCTGGTTTGGGGAACCTCCGACATGATCTGGAATGCGCTCGGAGATACGTCGCGCGACGGCAACTGGTACACGAAGCGTGCCACGCTTTCTGCGGTCTTTGGATCGACCATGCTCTATTGGCTGGGCGATGAAAGCCCCGATCACGCGGCAACGAACGCATTCATTGATCGACGGATCGACGAGGTCATGCAGATCGAGGCGTTCAAGGGCAAGTTGAGACAGAATCCGGTCACCAAGCCACTCATGGACGCACAGGCTGCGCTGTTCGAGAGGTTTCTTGCCCCGAAAGGTCAGGACGACTCGGGTCTGCCAGGGCGGTGGGAGTCCGGCACCTAGGCGGTCGTGCACGCGCAAGCTTGTCCGCCACAAGGCGAGATGTCCGGACCGAAGCGAGAAGTCCGTCAAGGCTGGAGATTGCCTCTTTTCTCCCACGACTTGCGGGTCTATATTTTACGCCAATCCCCGAATTCGAGGAGTGGGTCCGACCGGACCGGCCGATTTTCCGGCGAGGGCGGGACTTGGCAGGAGATTGACAGATGAACAAACCGATCATGGCCAAGGCGACTGCGGTCTGGCTGGCAGACAACACCACGATCACGTTCAAGCAGATCGCGGATTTCTGCGGGCTGCACGAACTGGAAGTGCAGGGCATAGCCGACGGCGACGTGGCGACCGGCGTCAAGGGATTCGACCCGATCGCAAACAACCAATTGACCCAGGAAGAGATTGACGCCGCCGAAAAGGATCCGCTTCACAAGCTGCAGCTCAAGTTCAACCCGGCGGCCGTCGGCGAGGAAAAACGCAGGGGACCGCGCTACACGCCTCTTTCCAAGCGGCAGGACCGTCCGGCGGCGATCCTGTGGCTGGTGAAGTTCCATCCCGAGCTTTCCGACGGACAGATTTCAAAGCTCGTGGGAACCACCAAGCCCACGATCCAGTCGATTCGCGATCGGAGCCATTGGAATATCTCGAACATTCAACCGATCGACCCGGTGGCGCTCGGTCTTTGCAAGCAATCCGAGCTCGATGCAGCCGTGCACAAGGCGGCGGCCAAGAACGCCAGCGAGGGCGACGTGATGACGGACGAGGAACGCCGCAAGCTTGTTTCGACCGAGCAGTCGCTTGACGCCGATCCGGAACCGAGAATCCCCACGGCGATCTCCGGGCTGGAGACATTCACGCTTACCGACAAGCCGGAAAAGGATGCCGAGGATTCGGAAGTGCCCGACGCCGACAGCTTCTTCAACCTGCCTGAGAGTTCGGGAGACGACAGCGCAGAAGAGGACGCGACCAAAGAAGAGAATTGAATGCCCGGGTTGTCGGTTGTGAGACTGATCGGCGTTTCTCAGAGCGACTTTCTGGCCCGAAGGGCGGCGCCGATGGTACCGTCGTCGAGATAGTCAAGTTCGCCTCCGATCGGCACGCCTTGGGCAAGGGATGTGACCGTCACGCGCCCTTCGAGTTGTTCGGCGACGTAGTGTGCCGTTGTCTGACCTTCCACCGTGGCGTTCAAGGCAAGGATCACTTCCCTTATCCGCTCTTCGGCAACGCGTTCGACCAGGGCCGGGATCCGGAGTTCTTCCGGGCCCACCGCATCGAGAGCCGAGAGCGTGCCCCCGAGCACATGGTAGCGGCCCTTGAAAACGCCAGCGCGCTCCATTGCCCAGAGGTCGGCCACGTCCTCGACCACGCAAAGCTCTCCGTTCGCGCGCCTCTCGCTCGCGCAGATGGTGCACCGCTCGCTTGTGGCGACATTGCCGCAGATCAGACATTCGCGCGTCGTTTCGGCAACGCGTGCCATGGCGTCAGCAAGCGGCGCAAGCTGCTGCGCTCGCTTCCGCACGAGGTGCAGCACCGCACGCCTGGCCGAACGCGGACCCAGCCCCGGCAGCTTGGCCATCAGCTCAATCAGGGTATCAAGTTCGGAATTCGCCTTCACATTGCCTCTCCGGCGAGGAGGATACGCTGCACGTTCAGGCCCGCATCACGGAACATCCGAATGAGGCCGGAATCTCCCGGAATCTGGTCTGCGTCAACGGCGACAAAGACTTCACCGTGCAGAAACTCCTCGGCGAGCTTGTCGAGAAATCGCTTGTTCCTGAACGCCAGCATGTAGTCTTCGGCGATCCTCAGGGCGTCCCTTCCATGCTGTCCAAGCACATTCTGCACGTGCGCCCGTTGCCAAGCGCGGATGAAGCCGATTCGTCCCTCGAGATAGAGCGCGAAGAGCGTGCTTCTTTGCTGGTTGCCGTCAACCGGCTGCAAACGGGCGGTTCGGACAGCAATGATCGCTTCGGCAGTTTCGTCACGCCCCTTCAGGTCGGCAAGGAAGTCTCCGGGCTTTTCGAGCGCAAGCATGTCGCTTCCGGCAAGAATGCCGAGTAGCTGGACATAGCTGCCCTGCGTCGGGAAGGCCCTGCGAGCAAAGTCTTCGCAAGGATCAGAGCTAAGCACCGCGGCCAGACCAGCTGGAGAAAGCACGAGTTCCGCGTCCTCCGACCAGCCAGTGTCAAACGCGCGATCACGTATCCAGTCGGACACTTGGAGCGGCAGGCCCGCAATCGTGCCGTCATCAGTTCCGTTGCTCATGAACGGATCGGAGGCGTCGTTGTAGTAGCCATCGAAATAGATTGCGGTGCGGTGCTCTTCCCGGCTCTCCGTCGTCTCGTCGACCTCGACAGCAACGGTGCGTGCGCCGCTGATCGCATCCTGGACCGGCCGCGGCAGGTCAAGGATCAATGGGTGTGACGAACGCATGGTGCCCCAAAGATGTGAGATGGCCCCGTTGGGTGCGGTCACCTTCCAGAACCGTCCAACCCCGTTGGCAATGTCCGCGGCACCGGTCTCAAGTGCCGCGAAACCTGGAGGATCAAGCGTTTCTTCGTGGACTTCGGGCAGATCGACGGTGCAAGTCTCCTTGGTTGCCCAGTCCTGTGCCGGGGCGGCGGCGGCCGGCAGAAGGGTCGCAAGCAAGACGGAGCGGTAAAGCACGAGAATCAGAAAGGCAGGTTCATGCCCGCCGGAAGGCCCATGCTTTCGGTCAGCTTCCTCATTTCATCCTGTCCCTTTGCAGCAGCCCGTTCCTGGGCGTCCTTGACGGCGGCAACAATCAGGTCTTCGACGACTTCTTTCTCGTCGGGATGGAAGATCGATGGATCGATATCGAGCGCCGTGAGTTTGCCCTTGGCGGTTGCCGTGGCCTTGACGAGACCTGCGCCGCTTTCCCCGGTGACGGTCATGGAGTCGAGCTCGTCCTGCAGCTCGGTCATTTTGGACTGCATTTCCTGCGCGGCCTTCAACATCTTTCCCATGTCGCCGAGCGTGCCAAGCGGCTTGATCATGCTGTGTCTCCCGGTTGCGCCTACTGCTTGATATTTTGCAGTGCGTGGCGCGGCAAGGCCTAGTGGTGCTGAAGTGAAAGTTGCGTCACGCTGTACTAGCTGCATTTTCCGCACGTTTCCGGGATCGGGCATCGGATCGCATGCAGCAAAGACCTCAGAAACTCCTGCACAGCGGCAGTGCCGACGGCACCAAGGGTTGTGCGTGCTGAGTTCCAAGACCGCACGGCAGGCGTCCCGCCTGCCAAGGGAGTCGCAGCGGCACTTGGCGTCGGCGTGCACCTGCGATCCTTGCAGTTCTTGGCGGGATCGTTCTGCCGCTTCGGCCTTGAGGTGGCCTGAACAAGACCGCTTGACGCCGTGTCGAAACTTTTCCAAGGCTCAAAGGCCAAAGGGTCACAAATCTCGAGGTTCAATCATGTCCCGCATTGAAGCCCTTCGATTTCTAAACCTCGCGCATTTCTTCGATCACTTCTTCCTGCTTATCTTTCCGACGGCTGCGCTGGCCATCGCGCCGTCTTGGGAGATGGCATACGCCGATGTACTCCTGCTCGGGACGCCGATGTACGTGATGTTCGCTCTTGGTACCCTTCCGGCCGGCTGGCTCGGCGACAGCATGGATCGCATGATGCTGATCGCTGTCTTTTTCTTGGGCTGTGGCGGATCGAGCCTCTGGATCGCGATGTCCGAGAGCCCCCTGACAATGACATTCGGTCTCGGCTCCCTCGGGCTCTTCGCGGCAATCTACCACCCGGTGGGGCTGGCCCATATCACCCACATAGGATTGCGCACTGGCCGAGCGCTGGCCGTCAACGGGGTTTTCGGGAACATGGGGTTGGCCGGTGCCGCCACGGCAACCGGATTGCTTGCCGGGTTCCTGGGGTGGCAGTGGGCCTTTGCTCTGCCTGGAGCACTCTCGGTTCTGATCGGCCTCCTGTTGCTGAAGCGGAATGGAAAGACATCGAGCGTGGCGCAGTCTGCCGTGCACGCCGGTGCCGGCGTCGTTCTGCGACCTGATCGCAGGACGCAGGTGATGATCTTCGGAATCGTTTGCGTGATAGCCCTGTTTGGAGGACTGATCTTCAATGCTGTCACGATTTCGCTGCCGATGTTCTTCGATGAAAGGCTGACCGGCACGGGCGGCGATCTGGCCTGGATCGGTGCGTCCGCGGGATTGGTCTTTGCCGTAGCCGCCTTTGCGCAGTTGCCTGTCGGCGAATTGCTTGATCGAATTGGCGCACGCCCCGTGCTGATCGTGCTGCTCGCATCCCAAGCAGTATTGCTCATGTTTCTGGCACAAGCTTCGGGGTGGGCTGCTCTGATTCTCGCGCTGCTGCTCGTGACCTTCGTCTTCGCGGAAATCCCAGTGACGTCGTGGCTGCTCGGTCGCTATCTCGATGGCGGCATCCGCTCACGGGCATTTTCGGTGGAATACGTTCTGTCGCTGGGCATCGGATCGATCGCCGTTCCCCTGATTGCCCTGTTGCACAAGCGAGGGATTGGCTTTGAGGGACAGTTTCCCGGCCTCGCGCTGACAGCGTTGATCATCCTGATTGCAGCGATGCTGCTGCCGCGGCACGTCCGGGTCGATACCCGGCGGGCGGCGGAAGCGGCGGCGTCTCCAGGAAATTGGGCGAAGCGCTGAACTTCCGGAGAGGGTGCAGCCGTGGCCTCTTCGCGCTTCCTGGCATTCCTGTCCGGAAAGTGGCTTCACGCCTGATTCTCCCGCAGACGCAGAGTTGGCATGCTGAAAATTCGCAACGGCGGTCGCTGCAGTCCTGTGTTGCCGACTGGCGACTGGCGGGAGTTCGTTGACAAGCAGGATCCGTCATTGGCGCTGTGGCTCTTGACGAAATCCGCAAGTGCATTGATGTGTCGTGATCGTGGAATCTTGGGCAGATCGCTGCCTTGGAGGCACGGCTGGCGTTGATCGTCCGAGCCCTCATTGAATCGCATGCCGTCCGTCAACTCGTCGGTGTCCGGAGATCGGGGAAGGCCCATTGCAATTTGGTCGGATTCGAAGATCGAAGTGCCTTTGGCCGCTCTTTCCAATGTCGATGGCTGCACGCCGGCAACCCGCAGTGTTTCGGACGTCGACGAATTGCAAATTGATGTTTTGAATCAGCTCGATACTGGGCCACGCGTCACGATGCAAAAGGTAGAATCAGTCTTCCTCGAAGGGATCCCATTCATCCTCGATCTCATCGAGGGCGCTTTCGGCGGCCGACACGGAGAGGGCTTCGGCGGTCTGGAGAGCCCCGATTTTGGCATTTGGAAACATTGAGAGAATCGCGGCAACCGTTTCGTTCTTTCTGGCGGCGTCCTTGAGTCTGTCGGTTGCCGCATTACGCGTTTCGGAAATCGTGGGCTGGCCGCCCGAAGCCGTCACTGAAACCGCCCAGCGGACGCCTGTCCAGCTCTGCAGGCTTTGGCCCAGCCTTTGCGCCAGATCCCGTTCCGCCGCCGGCCCGGGCTCGAACTCGATGCGGCCGGGCTGGTAAGACACCAAACGCAGATCCTCCTCCACTTCTATGCAGAGCTTCATTTCGCGATTTGCACGTATCAGGTCGACCACGTGCAAAAACGTCGGGAACCGCGCGAGGGCACTTTGCGGATCCCGGACATGCGCCGGCTGGGCGGCGGCGGCGGCAACGGCTCCGCCGGATACGGTCGCTCTTGCGGCACGAGTCGCCACGGCGGACGTGCCGGGACCGCGCTCTTCTCTGCCGGAAATTGATGGTGGTGGCGTGGAGGACGACGTGGACGATGCAGGGGAAGGAGCGGGATCTTTCAATTTCGCCACGAGCTCGCCCGGAGTCGGAAGATCCGCCACATGCGTCATCCTGATCACGGCCATTTCCGCAGCCATCATGGCATCGGGCGCATTTCCCACTTCCTCGAGCGCCTTCAGCGCCATCTGCCACATTCGGGTCAGAACTGGCATGGGCAGCCTGTCGGCCAGAGCACTGCCGCGGGCGCGTTCCTCCGGTGCCACGGTGGGATCGTCGACCGCCTCTGGCGTGATGCGGATGACGCTGATCCAATGGGTAATTTCAGCGATGTCACGGAGGTCCGCCATCGGATCCGCGCCGTCAGAATATTGTGCGGAGAGCTCGGCCAGAGCGCCGGCGGCGTCGCCGGTCATGATGAACTCGAAGAGATCCAGGACGCGGCCACGATCTGCAAGCCCGATCATTGCCCGCACCTGATCGACGTCGGTCGCCTGGGTTCGGTCGCTGATCGCCTGATCGAGGAGCGATGTGGCATCCCGGGCCGAACCCTCGGCGGCGCGCGTGACAAGCGCCAGCGCCTCGTCGGTAATCTCGGCCTTCTCGGCGGCCGCAATTCGGCGGAGCATTTCCATCATGGTCTCGGGTTCGATCCTGCGAAGGTCGAAGCGCTGGCAGCGAGAGAGGACAGTGACCGGAACCTTTCGGATCTCTGTGGTCGCAAATATGAACTTCACGTGGGCGGGAGGCTCCTCCAGCGTCTTCAGCAGCGCGTTGAAGGCGCTGGTCGAAAGCATATGAACTTCGTCGAAGATGTAAATCTTGAACCGGGCCGAGGCGGCACGGTAGTGCACGCTTTCAATGATCTCGCGAATGTCGTTCACGCCCGTGCGCGAGGCGGCGTCCAATTCGAGTACGTCGACATGTCGGCCCTGGGCAATTGCCACGCAATTTTCGCAGGTGCCGCAAGGCGAGATTGTCGGGTCGCCGTTGCCGTCCGGGCCGATACAGTTCATGCCCTTCGCGATGATCCGCGCCGTCGTGGTCTTCCCGGTGCCTCGTATGCCCGTAAGAATGAAGGCCTGGGCGATGCGATCAGCCGCGAAGGCATTGGTGAGCGTGCGCACCATGGCGTCTTGTCCGACGAGATCGGCAAAGGTCTCCGGGCGATATTTCCGTGCCAGTACCTGGTATTCGATGTCTGTGCTGTCGGTCATGGGCGCCATGCATGAATCGGTTCGGGCAAGCGTAAACTGCGCGCAGAGAAGCGTCCACTCTTGCCTTGCGACAGTGCATCATTATGCTGGCATGGCCCAATTCGGGACAGCATTCGGATCCTCGGAAGGCCGACTTTGCACCCTCAAATCTTTCGCTCGACCCTCGATGGTGCTTCTCATGCCCGATTCGGCAGACCACCGGGACAGGAGGGAGAAACATGATGGCGGTCCCCATCAATCGCTCGCTCAGGGACGCGAAGGCACTGGCAAAGGCCTGTGCGGCAGGCGAACCTGATGCACTCGCTCGTGCCGAAGCGGTTCTCGGGACCATTCCGAAAGCGGTAAGTCATGCCGACGCTCGAAAAATTCAGGCAAGGGAAGCTGGATATGCAAGCTGGCCAGTTCTCAGGTTTGCGGCCGAGGCAGAGGCCATGGACAGGGTCGAGAAGCTAGAACGCCTCAAGATGGCGCTGTTTCACGGGCAGGGATGGCGGGTCGAATGCCTCTTGGAAGCCGCGCCGGATCTCAGGCGGGACAATCTCGGGATCTTGTGCGCCATGTACGACGTTGAAGGGGTGAGGGAGGCGCTCGAGGCCACGCCGAGAGCCGTCAATGAATCCATACTGGGGCCAAGGACCCCGATTCTGCATCTGGCGTTTTCGCGGTGGTGGTGCCACGGCGGCTCGGAAAAGGACATGCTGGCAACGGCCGAGGTGTTGCTGTCGGCCGGCGCAAACGTCAACGATTCATATGAGCAATTGCCCGGGAATCCGCTTTCGGCGCTTTACGGCGCCGTAGGCCATGCGTCGAATCTGCGGCTGGCTGCGTGGCTTCTGGAAAACGGGGCGGATCCCAATGACGGCGAGTCGCTCTACCATGCCTGCGAGAGCGGTGCGCGCGCCCTGCGGCTTCTTCTGGACCACGGTGCGCAGATCGCGCGAACAAACGCTTTGCCGCGCGCTCTCGACTTCAACGATCCGGAGATGGTGGACGTCCTTCTTGAGGGCGGAGCCGATCCAAACGAATCCATCCACTGGCCGGAAGAGTCGGGCGAGGCGCCCTTCGTGATTCCCTCGCTGCATCAAGCCGCGCGGCGGCTCTGTTCGCGCCGGATCGTGGCCAGCTTGCTCGACGCGGGCGGGAACCCGGACATGATTGCATGGGGCCACAGCGCATACGCGCTTGCGCGGCTGTACGGCAATGACGGTGCTGCCGAAGAAATGGCGTCACGGGGCTGCAGGACAGACCTCGGACGTGAGGAGGTCGCGATTGCCGATGCGGTTGCCGGTCGGGCAGCAAGCCGAATCGATCCTGAACGCCTGCCGGAGCCGACCCGCGACATGATCCGGTCCCAGGTCCACCTGCCGCACGCGCTGCGCCGCACGAAGGCGTTGGTGGGAATCGGCCTTCCTCATGACCGGCCGGACCCGCAGGGGCTGACGCCCGTGCAGGTGGCGGGTTGGGAAGGGATTCCGGACGTCATGGCGTACCTGCTTTCCCTGGGGGTCAACCTGGATCATGTAAACGGATATGGCGGCGATCTGTTGTCGACGATAATCCATGGTTCGGAGAACGCGCCGGGCGAGTACGAGCGTGATCACGTTGCCTGTGCCCGGCTTGCCTTGGAAGCCGGAGTGCCGCTCAGGCGGCAGGACGTGGAATTTGCGGGAAAGCTCGAGATGGCGGAGTTTCTGGACGACTGGTCGGAGGAGCACCCGGATCAAGTGACGGAGGTTCGCCTTGGCTGATTACATGATCGCGGAACTGCCGCTTGGACGCGGGATGATCGGCATCGCGCCGATGCCGGGTCGCGGAGGGAACTGTTCCGGGGACTTGACGAAGATCATTTCCTGGGGCGCAGACGTTGTTTTCACGATGACCGGGCGGCACGAGATGGAATTTGCCGGCGCGTCTGCCATGGGGGAGGATCTTGAGGCAGCCGGCGTGCTTTGGCGGCATTTGCCCGTCACCGATCTTGGGGCGCCTTCTCTCGAGACCTGCGCACTTTGGCCGGAGGCCTCGGAGGTGGCGCATCGCGCCCTTGATGGAGGCGGTCGTGTCCTGGCGCATTGCTACGGTGGTTGCGGGCGTTCGGGAATGGCGCTTCTAAGGCTGATGGCCGAGGCAGGAGAGGACGTCGACACGGCGCTGGCGCGGCTTCGGTCCGTCAGGCCCTGTGCCGTCGAGACCACCGCCCAGCAGGCTTGGGCGGCCTTGGGTTCAAGCCGCAAATGAGGCCGTTTCCCGGGCCTCTTGCATTATTGCGCGGGCCGGCTGAAGGCGCTATATGGTGATCTTGAGAGGTTGGCGCGGGCGAGCGCCTCGCCAACCCGGTCAGGTCCGGAAGGAAGCAGCCGTAACGAGCCACGCTTGGGTCGTTGTCCAACCTCTCGCCTCTCTTCATGTCGAATGATTCGGTGCCGGTCGTTGCCCTTGCGGGAACCTGTTTCTGCGCAGCGGATAACTGGATCCGTTTGGATTGCCGACACCGTCCTGTTGAATTGCGCTGGCGCGCTGTGCGTGGACCTTCGCGTCGCTCCTTGGCATGGATTCGGGGAGCGCAGAGATGGCGTTGGCGGATGATGCGGTTCCATGCGCCGGCAAGTGCACCCCCGTTTGCCAATCTGGTGGCCGCGTGGCACATCGGCTTCGGGAGGGAACGACCAGGAATGCAATGCGCGGAATCAGTGACCTTTGGCGGTTCGGGCCTTGACCGGGCCGTTCACCTGAGGTCGGACCCACCGAATGGTCGCGTGCTGCCGCTTTGGCGGGGCAAGCCGCTGCTGGAATGGGAAGGCCGCCGGCCGGTCTTCCTGTCGGCCGACCATCAGGCATTCGAATCGGCCAGTGAGCCGGCAGTCTTTCTTGGGTTGGATGAGGGCGAGCCCCGGTATGCACGCGACATTTCCGACTGGTTGCCGGAGGGCGGCGACGAGGGCGTCGGAGCATTCGATGACACATCGGAACAGCAGCATCCCGAGATTGCCAATGGATGCACGTTTGCCGACCTGCGCCAGAACATGACATGCCTTTCCGGTCGCGATGCCGAACTTGTGGTGATCGGCAAGGCGCTTCTCGAATGGCATCGGGCGCATCGGTTCTGCGCGCGCTGCGGCGTTCCGAGCAGGATGGCAATGGCGGGCTGGCAACGGAATTGCCCCGCCTGCGAAGGCCAGCACTTTCCGCGCACCGATCCGGTGGTCATCATGCTGATCACTCGTGGCAACTCGGTACTGATGGGACGGTCGGGCTTCTGGCCCGAGGGAATGTACTCCCTTCTGGCGGGATTCATGGAACCTGGCGAGACGATCGAGGCCGCCGTGCGCCGCGAGGTCGGAGAGGAGGCCGGAATAGAGGTGGGCGAAGTACGATACCTGGCCTCGCAACCATGGCCTTTCCCGTCATCCTTGATGATCGGCTGCCATGGAATCGCGCTGACCAGTTGCATCAGCATTCAGGCGGATGAAATCGAGGATGCGAAATGGGTTACGCGCGAGGCAATGATGCAGGTTCTGGCGGGCGACAATCCAGGCATGAAGGCTGCTCGCAAGGGGTCAATAGCACGCTTCCTGATCGAAGGCTTTCTCGCCGACAGGCTTGCTTTGGGCACGTAGGCGACCGCCTGAGGCGTCGTCATCGGTGCTAAGGTCGAAAGCTGCGTTGCCGGAGGCCCATCCGCGAATTGCGACGGGCACACTGGATTTTATGCGCAAAACTGGCTATGTTGCCGCTCAGATCCGGCAAACGGACAGGCAGGCGGACGAGCAGGACGCATGACAGAGATGGTTTACGGCTCGGTTTTCCGTGGGGACGGCGAGCCAATACTCCCACGCTGGTGGCGCACCGTCGACAAGTGGTCGATAGGATGCGTTCTGGCACTGTTTGGCATCGGCTTGTTGCTGGGACTCGCATCCAGCCCTCCTTTGGCCGAGCGACACGGATTGTGGGCGTTTCACTACTTCGAGCGGCAGGTGACGATCGGAGCCATCGCGCTCTTGATCATGTTCGCGATCACGCTCTTGGCTCCCAGAACGGTTCGGCGCATAGCGGTAATTGTCTTTCTGGCCTCCTTCGGGGCCATGGTCATGCTGCCGTTCCTCGGCACTGACTTTGGAAAGGGCGCGGTCCGATGGTATTCCCTTGGATTCGGATCGGTGCAGCCCTCGGAGTTCCTGAAGCCCGGCTTCATCGTGCTCGTGGCATGGCTGATTGCTGCGTCCGACGAGGTTGCAGGCCCCCCGGGCAAGTCCCTTTCCTTCGCATTGGCCCTGATTGTTGTGGCTCTCCTTGCCATACAACCCGACTATGGGCAGGCCTGCCTGATCTTCTTTGCATGGGGAGTCATTTACTTCGTCGGAGGCGCTCATTTCCTCCTGCTTCTCCTGGTCGCAGGGCTGATCATTTCCTCCGGAGTCATTGCCTACGAGAATTCAGAACATGTTGCACGCCGCATCGATGGGTTCCTGTCGACCGAGGTCGATCCGACCACTCAGCTTGGCTATGCCGCGAACGCCATCAGGGAAGGCGGTCTCTTTGGCGTCGGAGTGGGTGAAGGCACGGTGAAGTGGTCGCTCCCCGACGCTCACACGGATTTCATCATTGCAGTCGCTGCCGAGGAATACGGGCTGATCCTCGTCCTTGTCGTCATCCTGCTCTATTCGACCATTGTGATCCGCTCGCTCTACCGCCTGACACGTGAACGCGATCCTTTCATGCGGCTTGCCGGCACTGGGCTGGCCTGCACCTTCGCAATGCAGGCGTTGATCAACCTGAGCGTTGCGGTCAGGCTCTTGCCAGCCAAGGGCATGACGCTGCCGTTTGTGAGCTACGGCGGCTCGTCTCTGATTGCCGGCGGCATACTGGTTGGCATGCTGCTGGCATTGACGCGAACACGGCCTCAGGGCGACATCCGCGGCAGCCTTGCCGACATTGGGCGATGAGTGCACGCCATCTTGCAATTTCCGCCGGTGGAACTGGCGGGCACATGTTTCCGGCCCAGGCCCTTGCTGAGACAATGCTGGCAAAGGGATGGCGCGTGACGCTCATGACGGACCGCCGAGGTGCGCAATATGCAGGCGGGTTTCCTGATCGGGTTGTGGTGCAGAAGATTGCAAGCGCATCTTTCGCGCGCGGCGGGGCGCCAGCGAAGCTCTTGGTGCCGTTCGTCATTGCATTCGGAATCGCGGCGGCAAAGTTCAGATTTCTGGTTGATCGCCCGAGCGCGGTGATTGGCTTTGGAGGCTATCCTTCGATCCCCGCTCTCACCGCTGCGTGGGCGCTCCGAATCCCAAGGATGATCCATGAGCAGAATGGCGTCCTCGGCCGGACAAACCGGTTGTTTGCGCGGCGGGTCGACAAGGTGGCATGCGGAACATGGCCGACAACCCTGCCGGACGGAGTTTCGGCCGTGCACACCGGAAACCCGGTAAGGGCGCAGGTTCTGGAGCGGGCCGGGGCCAACTATGAGATTCCTGAGCGAGGTCCTTTCTCCATCCTGGTGATCGGCGGATCTCAAGGCGCGCGCATTCTCTCCGAAGTCGTTCCACCGGCAATCGCGGACCTGAAAGATCGGTTCGCAGCAGACCTGCGTGTCGCGCATCAGGCACGTCCCGAGGATCTGGATCGCGTGAGGGCCGCATACGAGTCCGCGGGCATTGAGGCCAAAGTCGAACCGTTCTTTGCCGACATTGGCCGGCGGATCGAGAACGCGCATCTCGCAATAAGTCGGGCGGGGGCTTCAACGGTTGCGGACATTTGCGTGATTGGTCGTCCCTCGATCCTGGTTCCCTACGCGGCGGCGGCGGCAGATCACCAAACCGCGAATGCGCGCAGTCTTGCCGATGCAGACGCTGCAATTCTTGTACCCGAAGCCGAGCTTGACCCTAAGGTCTTGACGGAGCAGATGCGGGGCGTGCTAGGGACTGTCGGAACTGCCTTGCGGATGCGGGACAATGCCCTTGGACTGGCCAGGCCGGACGCAGCAAGCCGATTGGCCTGTGCTATCGAGCAATTGGTTGGAGAGTGACGTGAGCGCAGCAGTCACAAAGCTTCCGACGGAAATGGGTCCGATCCACTTTGTGGGGATTGGAGGAATCGGCATGTCCGGCATTGCCGAAGTGCTGATCGAAGCGGGCTACGTGGTTCAGGGTTCGGACCTGAAATCCTCGAAAATCACCGATCGGTTGGCGAGTCTTGGGGCGACGATCTTCGAAGGCCAGTGCGCGGAGAATCTGGATGGGGCCGAGGTCGTCGTCATCTCTTCGGCCATCAAGGCTGGCAACGCGGAGCGAGACGAAGCACGACGACGGGGCCTTCCGGTCGTGCGCCGGGCCGAAATGCTGGCCGAGCTCATGCGGTTGCGATCCAATATTGCGGTTGCCGGCACGCATGGAAAGACCACGACGACTACGCTGGTGGCGGCTCTGCTGGATGCCGGCGGCATTGATCCGACGGTGATCAACGGCGGCATCATTCACGCCTATGGATCCAATGCGCGCGTCGGAAGCGGCGAATGGATGGTTGTTGAAGCCGACGAATCGGACGGCACCTTCAACCGCCTGCCGGCGACTATTGCAGTCGTGACGAACATCGATCCGGAGCACATGGAGCATTGGGGGACGATGGAGGACCTGCGGAAGGGGTTCGAGGACTTCGTGTCAAACATCCCGTTCTATGGACTGGCGGTTCTTTGCACAGACAATCCTGAGGTGCAGGCGCTTGCAGGCCGGGTGACTGATCGGCGAATCATGACCTTCGGATTCAATGCAGATGCGGACGTGCGGGCAGTCAACCTTCGCCATGAGAATACTGCGGCCCGATTCGACATTGAGCTTGCCGACGGGCCGGTGATCAAGGACTGCACGTTGCCGATGCCGGGAAGCCACAACGTCTCCAATGCACTTGGTGCCGTGGCAGTGGCGCGGCATCTGGGCATGAAGGGTTCGGAAATCCGTGAAGCTCTGACGGCGTTCAAGGGCGTCAATCGGCGTTTCACAAAGGTGGGCGAAGTTGCGGGCGTCACCATCATCGACGATTACGGTCATCATCCCGTGGAGATCGCGGCAGTGCTGGCTGCGGCGCGGCAGGCGCTGGCGTCCGGCCCGGACACGCGGATAGTCGCGGTGCATCAGCCGCACCGGTATTCGCGGCTGTCGGCCTTGTTCGACGAGTTTTGCCGTTGCTTCAGCGACGCTGACGTTGTGGCCATTGCCGATGTCTTTGGTGCCGGAGAGGACCCGGTTGACGGAGCGACGCGCGAAGACCTTGTGGCTGGGATCGCACTTCAGGGGCACAAGGACGCACGTGCCCTGAAGAACGAGGATGCACTGGAATCCCTGGTGCGCACGGAGGCTCGACCAGGTGACATAGTCGTTTGCCTCGGAGCCGGCACGATCGGTGCCTGGGCTCGCGAGTTGCCGGCTCGGTTGTCACGGGACGCCGCTTAGGCTGCACGCGTCCCGCCCGAAGGCCAATTGCGCTTTCTGACATCCAATTTGATGCCCGGGCGGCCCAAGGCGATGTCGCATGAGCGTGTCGGGGTCGGACTGTAATTTGTACAGGATTGATGGAGGGAAGCCATCGCCGGACTTCAATGAAGACGGCATGATCTTGCGTGGTCTCAGATCAGGCCGTTCTGTCGGAAAAGTTCCTTGAGATCGGATGCGGGCCGGGCTCCGTAGTGGCTGATCACTTCAGATGCTGCCACGCAGCCCATTCGGCCGGCGACCTCGAGTGGCTGGTTTGTCGCGTAGCCGTAGAGAAACCCGGCCGCGAACAGATCGCCCGCGCCAGTCGCGTCCACCGGCACGACACGGCTGACTGAGACGCGCGCTGTCTCGTCGCCTCGGACCAGCATCACGTCCTCACCTGATCGGGTGACGACCACCAGGTCCGAATCTTGGGCCGCGGACTCCAGCGCTCCGGAAAGTTCGCTCTGATAGAGCGATTCCCATTCATGCTGATTGCCGATGACGCAATCAAGCTCCCGAACGAGGCGGCGAAAGTCGTTTCGGTGCCGATCAACACAGTATGGGTCCGAGAGCGCAATGCCCGCCCGCCCGCCGGCGTTGCGGCAGAGTCGCGCCGCGCGCTCGAACGCCTCCTTTCCCTTTGTCTTGTCGTAGAGATAGCCCTCAAGAAACAGGATGTTCGTTGCGCCTGCCACTTCGTCCGGAACGTCCTCCGGGCCCAGTTCGGACGAGATGCCGAGATAGGTGTTCATTGACCGCTCGCCGTCCGGCGAGACGAAAATCATCGAACGCGATGTCGGCAATGCTCCGCCTGCTGCCAGCTCATTCACGAAATCCGTTCCGTCAGCCGCCAGCGAAGAGGCGTAGAACCTGCCGAGCGCATCGTTCCGAACACGTCCGATGAAGCCGGTCTTGAGCCCGAGATTGCCGAGTCCCGCCAGCGTGTTTGCGACCGAACCGCCGGGAGCCTGCACCCTTTCCGACATTGCGCCGTAAAGCTTTTCGCCGCGCTCGCGCTCCACAAGCTGCATGATTCCCTTCTCGATTCCCATGTGCTCGAGAAAGGAATCGTCTGCGGGCGAGATCACGTCGACGATCGCGTTGCCGATGCCAACGACATCGTAGTTCATGCCACCTTGTCCTCGAACCGGCACATGTCGCGGATCAGACAGGCCCCGCACTTGGGCTTGCGTGCGACGCAGGTGTAGCGCCCGTGCAGGATCAGCCAGTGATGGGCGTGGCGCTGGAATTCGGCGGGAACATTGTCCTCGATTGCACGTTCGACTGCATTGACGTCCTTGCCGGGCGCGATCCCCGTGCGGTTGCCGACACGGAAGATATGTGTGTCCACCGCCTGCGCAGGATGACCCCACCACATGTTCAGGACGACATTGGCGGTCTTTCGACCGACGCCGGGCAGGGACTGGAGGGCCGATCTGGAGGAGGGGACTTCGCCGCCATACTCGTCGACAAGGATGCGCGAGAGCCGCATGACGTTCTTGGCCTTGTTGCGATAGAGACCGATGGACCTGATGTGCTCGACAAGGCCTTCCTCGCCGAGATCCAGCATCTTCTGGGGCGTTTCCGCGACCTTGAAGAGCGCGCGCGTGGCCTTGTTGACGCCCGCATCCGTCGCCTGGGCGGACAGTGCGACGGCCACGACGAGAGTGTACGCGTTGACGTGCTGAAGTTCGCCTTTGGGCTCGGCTTCAGCCTCGCGGAATCGCGTGAAGATTTCGACAAGCGCCTGGAAGGGCAGTTGCTTGGCCATGGGACGCGTTTCTGGCGGAACGGGGAGTTGACGGCAAGCGTTTCTCGCAAGATGCGGGTCGTCTTTTGCCTGACGATCCGTAATTTCTGGGTCAGGAAGAAAAGGGATGCAAAGCTGAACGACATGCCTGAATCGGAGAACGGATACCACTACCAGCTAGTCCGACGCGCGATCGAACTGATCGATGCGGGCGACCGGGATCTTTCGCTGGAAGAGATTGCGTCGGAAATGCACATGAGCCCTGCGCATTTCCAGCGGATATTCAGCCGCTGGGCCGGGGTCTCACCCAAGCGGTACCAGCAATGGCTGAGGCTTGATCACGCGAAGGCGCTTCTGGCCCGTCGGCACACGACGCTTGAAACTGCGGACGAAGTCGGCCTGTCGGGGTCGGGACGGCTTCACGACCTGTTCGTGCGATGGGAGGCGATGAGTCCCGGCGACTACGCACGGGGTGGAGAGGGGCTGGAGATTTGCTGGGGCTGGTTCGGCAGTCCCTTCGGATCGGCGCTCGTCATGGGCACGGCAAGGGGCATTTGCGGCATCGGGTTTGCGGCTGAAGCCGGTGCGAGCGCGACGATGGCAGATCTGCGGGCGCGGTGGCCGAAGGCGTCGTACCAAGAGGATCATGCAATTCTCGCCCCGATGGTTGCATCGGCCTTTCCGAAGAGCGGCAATGCTGACGGGGCAGTGCCGCTGTTCCTGATCGGTGCGCCCTTTCAGATCAAGGTGTGGGAGGCGCTCCTGCACGTTCCGACGGGTCACGTGACGACATATTCTGACATCGCGCGAGTCATTGGTGCGCCAAGGGCGGTCAGGGCCGTTGGCACTGCTGTCGGACGGAATCCGATTTCCTGGCTCATTCCATGTCATCGCGCGCTCCGGAAATCAGGCGGTCTGGGGGGATACCATTGGGGCCTGCCCGTGAAGCGCGCCATGCTCGCATGGGAATCCGCGGTGACCGCATAGGGTCCGGTTCTGCAACCAAAGCGTGATGCTCACGGCCAAGACGCCGGGGCGACGCTCGGGCACCTGCCGTGGCGGGTTGCGACACGGTACCGGTCCTTGAGGCGCACGGGGCAGTGCCTCGGTCCGGCGGCGGGCCCTGCGGAGCACTTTGTCACGTGCGCCGAGATGAAGCCGAAGACTGGCGCAAATCACTGGATTCCAATGAGTCCAGACCCTGAGCCCCAACGTTCATTCGGATGTCATTGCGCGTCTGCTGCGAACCGCACGCCCGCGAACATGGTGGCCTCAAAGCATGCCTTTCAGCGTCTCAAGATCGGCAACGCGCTTTGCCGCCTCGTCCGCAATTGCTCCTGCCGCGCCGTCCTGCCTTTCCCTTGCGGCGGCAATGCGCTCATCAAGGAATTCGGACGTTGCTTCCGCTTTCGGCAAGGCCTCGTCGGCGAGTATCGTCGCGCCCTCCATCGTGATCTGCGCAAAGCCGCCGGTCACCACGTACTCCTGCACGCCGCCATCGAATTCCGCGGCGACAATGCCCGGGCGAAGCCCTGTCACCACCGGCGCATGATCCGGCATGGCCACCATGTCTCCGTCAGCGCCGGGGATCAGGACCGAACTGGCCTGTCCCGACGCAAGACTGCGTTCGGGTGCAACCAGGTCGAACTGCAACGTGCCAGACATGCCGACCCCCTACGCGGCTTCTGCGGCCAGCTTCTCGGCCTTCGCGATCACTTCCTCGATGCCGCCGACCATGTAGAACGCCGCTTCGGGCAAGTGATCGTATTCGCCGGCGACCACCGCCTTGAACGAGGAAATGGTGTCCTCGATCGGCACCTGGACCCCGGGCGAGCCGGTAAAGACCTCGGCCACGTCGAAGGGCTGCGAGAGGAATCGCTGGATCTTGCGGGCGCGGGCGACCGTCAGCTTGTCCTCTTCCGACAGTTCATCCATGCCGAGAATCGCGATGATGTCCTGCAGCGACTTGTAGCGCTGAAGCACGCCCTGCACGTCTCGCGCCACCTGGTAGTGCTCCTCGCCGACGATGGCAGGATCCAGGATTCGCGACGTCGAGTCGAGCGGGTCCACGGCGGGGTAGATGCCGAGTTCCGAAATCGCGCGCGAAAGCACGGTCGTTGCGTCCAGGTGGGCAAACGAAGTTGCCGGTGCCGGGTCGGTCAGGTCGTCTGCCGGAACGTAGATTGCCTGCACGGACGTGATCGATCCCGCCTTGGTCGAGGTGATGCGTTCCTGCAGCGCGCCCATGTCGGTCGCAAGCGTTGGCTGATAGCCCACCGCCGAAGGAATGCGGCCCAAGAGGGCCGAAACTTCGGAACCTGCCTGGGTGAAGCGGAAGATGTTGTCGACGAAAAACAGGACGTCCGTGCCGGACTGGTCGCGAAACTGCTCGGCGAGCGTGAGGCCGGTCAGGCCAACGCGGGCGCGTGCTCCGGGAGGCTCGTTCATCTGACCGTAAACGAGCGCCACCTGGCTTTCCGATAGGTTGTCCGGCTTGATGACGTTGGATTCTATCATCTCGTGATAGAGGTCGTTGCCCTCGCGGGTCCGCTCGCCGACGCCGGCGAACACGGAGAAGCCCGAGTGAACCTTGGCGATGTTGTTGATCAGCTCCATGATCAGGACCGTCTTGCCGACGCCGGCGCCGCCGAAGAGGCCGATCTTGCCGCCCTTGGCGTAGGGAGCGAGAAGATCCACGACCTTGATGCCGGTCACGAGAATCTCCGACTCGGTCGACTGCTCGGAAAATTCCGGGGCCGGCTGGTGTATCGCGCGATGTTCGTCCGCTTCCACCGGGCCGCCTTCGTCCACCGGTGCGCCGATGACATTGATGATGCGTCCAAGGGTCGCGTTTCCTACGGGAACCGTGATCGGGCCGCCGGAGTCGGTGACGTCCTGTCCGCGCACGAGGCCTTCGGAACTGTCCATCGCGATCGTGCGGACGGTGCTTTCACCGAGGTGCTGGGCGACTTCAAGGACCAGCCTGTTGCCTTGATTGTCGGTCTCCAGCGCGTTCAGGATTTCGGGCAGGTGGTCGTCGAACTGCACGTCGACGACGGCGCCGATGACCTGGGTCACTTTGCCTTTTGCATTTGCCATCTCTGGTTCTCCGGTGATTCAGAGCGCCTCTGCGCCCGAAATGATTTCAATCAGCTCGTTGGTGATGACTGCCTGCCGGGTTCGGTTGAACTGGATCGTGAGCTTGTCGATCATCTCGCCGGCATTGCGGGTGGCGTTGTCCATGGCACTCATCCTTGCGCCTTGTTCGGACGCGCCGTTCTCCAGGAGCGCCGCAAAAATCTGTGTCGCGACGCCGCGTGGCAGAAGCTCGGTGAGGATTTCCTCATCGCCTGGCTCATAGTCGAACACGGTTGCGTCTTCGCTGGCTTCGATCTTTGCGGGGATGATCTGCAGTTCCTGCGGGATCTGCGAGATGATGCTCTCGAACTTGTTGAAATAGATCATCGCGACGTCGAATTCCCCGGCGTCGAAGCGGCCAAGGACGTCTGTGGCTATGTCTTGCGCGTTGGTGTAGCCGACCCGCTTCACTTCAGAGAGGTCGACATGGCCGACAAAATGGTCGCTGTATTCGCGACGGAGCTGTTCGCGCCCCTTCTTTCCGACGGTAAGGATCTTTGCCGTCTTGCCGTCTTCGGCCAGTTTCTTGGCCTGGGCCTTTGCAAGTTTCACGATCGAGGAATTGAAGCCGCCGCAGAGCCCGCGCTCCGACGTCATGACAACGAGAAGCCAGGTCTGGTCCGATCCCGTGCCCTTCAGGAGCTTCGGGCCGTCATCGCCGATACCTGCTGCCAATCCGGCAAGGACGGCATCGAACCGTTCGGCGTAAGGCCGCGCAGCCGACGCAGCTTCTTCGGCGCGGCGCAGCTTGGCGGCCGCGACCATCTGCATCGCCTGAGTGATCTTTCGAGTCGATTTGACCGAGTCGATCCGTGTCTTGAGGTCCTTGAGGCTAGGCATTCCTGCTGTCCTTCAGGCCGGTTTCGAGTCTATGAGAAGTCGCTGGCGAATTCGTCGATGGCTGCCTTGACCCGGTCGGCGGCTTCGCCGGTGACTTTCGGATCCTCGGCGGTGATCCAGTCGAGAAGATCCTGGTGCTTGGAGCGCAGGTGGTTGATCAGGCCCCCTTCGAAGCGTCCCACGTCGCTTACTTCGAACCCGTCGAGATATCCGTTGATGCCTGAGAAGATGACGCAGACGATTTCCGCGTTGGTCAATGGCGAGTACTGCGGCTGTTTCATGAGCTCGGTCAGCCGCGCGCCGCGGTTCAGGAGACGCTGCGTCGCTGCATCGAGGTCCGAACCGAACTGCGCGAAAGCGGCCATCTCGCGGTATTGGGCAAGTTCAAGCTTCACCGAGCCCGCGACCGACTTCATCGAGGCAGTCTGGGCGGAGGAGCCGACGCGCGACACCGAGAGGCCGGTGTTAACCGCCGGGCGGATACCTTGGTAGAACAGGTCTGTTTCAAGGAAAATCTGGCCATCCGTGATCGAGATCACGTTCGTCGGGATGAAGGCCGAAACGTCCCCGCCCTGGGTCTCGATTATAGGCAGCGCCGTCAGTGATCCGGCACCGTTGTCCTCGTTGAGTTTCGCCGAACGTTCGAGAAGTCGCGAGTGCAGGTAGAATACGTCGCCCGGATAGGCTTCGCGACCTGGCGGACGACGGAGCAGAAGCGACATCTGGCGATAGGACACGGCCTGCTTGGAGAGATCGTCGTAGATGATCAGGGCATGGCGGCCGTTGTCCCGGAAATACTCGGCCATTGCCGTTGCGGCATAGGGTGCGAGGAACTGCATCGGAGCCGGGTCGGAGGCGGTGGCAGCGACGATGATCGAATAGTCGATGGCACCCGATTCCTCGAGCTTCTTGACGAGCTGCGCGACCGTCGACCGCTTTTGTCCGACCGCGACGTAGACGCAATAGAGCTTCTTGCTTTCGTCATCGCCGGCAGCGTCATTGTACGATTTCTGGTTCAGGATCGTGTCCAGCGCCAGAGCGGTCTTTCCGGTCTGGCGATCGCCGATGATGAGTTCCCGCTGACCCCGGCCGATCGGGATCATTGCATCCACGGCCTTGAGCCCAGTGGCCATTGGCTCGTGCACGGACCGACGCGGGATGATGCCCGGCGCCTTGACGTCAGCAACCCGACGCTCGGTTGCCCTGATCGGGCCCTTGTCGTCGAGCGGGTTGCCGAGGCCGTCGACGACGCGCCCAAGGAGCGCATCCCCGGCCGGCACGTCCACGATGGCGCTCGTGCGCTTGACCGTGTCGCCCTCCTTGATGTCCCGGTCCGAACCGAAGATCACGATGCCGACATTGTCGCTTTCGAGGTTGAGCGCCATCCCCATGATGCCGCCCGGAAACTCGACCATCTCGCCGGCCTGGACATTGTCGAGGCCGTAGACACGGGCGATGCCGTCCCCGACGCTGAGCACGCGGCCCACTTCGGCGACTTCGGCTTCCTGACCGAAGTTCCTGATCTGCTCCTTGAGGATTGCAGAGATTTCTGCTGCTTGGATCGCCATCTAACCGACCTCGTTCATTGTGTTCTGCAGGGCCGCAAGCCTCGATGCGATCGAGGTGTCGATCATCTTCGAACCCACCCTGACGACTAGGCCGCCGATCAGACTTTCATCGACGACAATGTTCATTTTCACTTCCTTGCGGACTGACGCCCTGAGCGAGGCGGCAAGCCTCGCTTTCTGCCCATCCGACAGGGCTGTCGCGGTGTGCACTTCGGCGGTCACTTCACCCCTCTCGTCCGCGATGAGTTGACGGAGCGCAGCGACAAGCTGGGGCAACACGAAGAGACGGCGTCTTGAAGCCATCAACCCGAGCGCGTTCGCCATCGTGCCGGAGAGTTCCATGCTGGCGGCGATGGCCGCCACGGCATTGCCCTGGTCGTCGCGCGAATAGATCGGCGAACGTATCAGTCCGCGAAAGTCCGCGCTTTCGGAAAGGGCCATGTCCAGCGCATCAACGTCCCGCTCAAGCCGGTCAAGTTCGTCGCCATCCTTCGTCAGTTCGAATACGGCCGTCGCGTAGCGAGCGGCAATTCCCGAAGAAATTGAGGCGGATTCCGACACTTGTCCCCCTTCCAATGCCTGGCGATTCCGCCGGGTTGCCGACGCGAACGGCCATTTTCGACGGGCATTGCCCGCGAGAAAACCAGCGGTCATGTAACAGAGGAATTTCTGCACCGCAACAGGGTAGGAAACCCCTGTCGCAGGGCAATTCTCGCAACATTCCAGTCACTTGTTCCGGATGCGACTGTATGCAGCGTTGCAGATGCAGGATGCGTAGAGACTTCGGGCCGATTCCACCGAATCCGGTTCAGACCGGCTTGGGTCCGGGGACTGCGATTCCGTCCAGAACGCTGAGGGGACGCTTGATCGCCTCAGCCAATCCAGCCCTGGGCGGGGCGGGAACCTGCTTGGTGACTTCGACGAGAAGCACGCCCCCGGCAAAGCGATGTGCGACCCGTGCCCCCAGCCTTTCCCAGTACGGACCGGTCCTGAGCCAGAACGGCCTCTCGCTGGGTGGCTGGTACAGCGCTGCAAGATGTCGCTCGGGCATGAGACCGATCGCGGAAAGCATGCCTTCAAGCTGGCCGAGCGTGTAGGGTCGCCCGAATCCGAATGGTGTCGCGTCACGGCTCGACCACAGGCCGGCGCGGTTCGGCACGACAAGGATGCCGCGCCCTTCCGGTGCGAGGACGCGGTAGCATTCATCTAGGAGCGTGATCGGGTGTTCGCTGGACTCAAGCGCGTGAAGGACGATCAGGCGGTCAACGCTGTCGGTCTCGACGGGCCAAAGCGATTCCTCGCAGAGAACCGAGATGTTAGGCTGCCCGGCCGGCCAGCGTTTCACGCCCTGTCGAGCCGGCATCAGTGCAGTCACGCGGTGCGCGGCATCAAGATATGGCCCGAGAAGCGGAACCGCGAATCCGAATCCCAGGACATTCAGTCCCCGGGTGTGCGGCCAGAGTTCGCGCATGCGCGCCCGAATGGTGTTTCGCGCGATCCGTCCAAGACGGGTCTTGCCATAGAATGCGTCAAGATCGACCACGTCGAAGTGCATTGCTCTTCCGGAAGCTTTAACCGACAATTATATCCAGCATAACGGCGCACGAGGGTAATGCCATGTCTTTTGAGATCGTTACGATTCCATGTCTGGACGACAATTACGCGTTCCTGCTGACGAGCAGGGGAAATGCGGCCGTGGTGGACGTGCCGGAGGCTGCGCCGATACTCTCGGAAATCGTGGCACGCGGCGTGACCGTCACGGACATTCTCTTGACTCACCATCATGCAGACCACGTCCAGGGACTGGACGAGCTGAAGGCAGGCATTGGTGGCGACGTGCGCGTGGTCGGCGCGGAGGCGGACGTGCAACGCTTGCCGCCCCTTGATCTCGCTGTAGCCGACGGTGACCGGTTCGAGTTGCTGGGTGCGGAGGTTACGGTGCTCGACGTGTCGGGACACACTGTAGGCCATATCGCCTTCCACGTGCCGGCCGCGAAGGTCGCGTTCACTGCAGACAGTCTCATGGCTCTTGGCTGCGGGCGCGTATTCGAGGGTACAATGGACCAGATGTGGGCAAGTCTTGGCAAGATCGCGGAACTCCCCGGCGACACGACCATTTGTTCGGGCCACGAATACACCGAGTCGAACGGACGCTTTGCGATCACCATTGAGCCGGACAGCCCGGCGCTTCAGGAGCGAATCGCGCGAATCACCGAAGCGCGCTCCAAGGGCGAGCCGACCGTGCCTTCGCTTCTGTCGGAGGAGCTTGCGACCAATCCGTTCCTCCGTGCAGGCATTGCTGAAATCAAGTCGGGACTTGGCATGAGTGGGGCAAGCGATGCAGAGGTGTTTGGCGAGATCCGACGCCGCAAGGACGCGTTTTGAAGCATGCGAACGGCGTCCGCGCCGCGCTGTCCGGTCAGGAAGGGACCTCGCAAGGGCGCATTCTGACGGTCGGAACTGCCTTGAATCCGGGGGAAAATGACGTCGCCATCAAAAAATTTGATCCAACTGGAAGAAAAAACTCTTGAAGCCCGGGAGTTATGGCAGAATTCTGAACACATGCGGTCGGAGTCAAAGGAGTCGCTTGACCGTCATGACGGGAACTGAGTGAGGAGCCTCTGCGCGTGCCAAGTTTCTCGAATACGCTGGAAAGCGCGATTCATGCGGCGCTGGCCATTGCCAATTCCCGTCGCCATGAACTTGCCACGCTTGAGCATCTGCTTCTCGCCCTGATCGACGAACCGGACGCCGCAAGGGTGATGAAGGCCTGCTCGGTCGATCTTGATGACTTGCAGAGAACCTTGAAGCAGTTCATCGAGGACGATCTCTCGTCGCTGGTTACCGGGATTGACGGATCGGAAGCCGTGCCGACCGCGGCATTCCAGCGGGTGATTCAGAGAGCTGCCATCCATGTGCAGTCAAGCGGCCGGACCGAAGTGACCGGAGCCAACGTTCTGGTGGCGATATTCGCGGAGCGCGAATCGAACGCAGCCTACTTCCTGCAAGCCCAAGACATGACGCGTTACGATGCGGTGAACTTCATTGCCCATGGCGTGGCCAAGGATCCGGCATTTGGCGAGACGCGGTCAGTGACGGGCGCAAGCGAGGTCGAGGAAGATCATGGCACTCGGCATGCCGAAGACGAGGACAACAAGGAATCGGCGCTCGCGAAATACTGCGTGGACCTGAATGCGAAGGCGGCACAGGGTGACGTCGATCCGCTGATCGGGCGGGAGCACGAGGCGGAGCGCTGCGTCCAGGTGTTGTGTCGGCGCCGGAAGAACAATCCTCTGCTGGTCGGCGATCCGGGGGTCGGCAAGACGGCGATCGCGGAAGGCCTGGCCAAGAAGATCGTGGAACAGGCCACGCCGGAAGTGCTGCATGGAGCTACGATTTATTCGCTGGACATGGGCGCCCTGCTTGCGGGCACCCGCTATCGGGGAGATTTCGAGGAGCGGTTGAAATCCGTCGTGCAGGAACTCGAGGACCACCCCGACGCGATTCTGTTCATTGACGAGATTCATGCCGTGGTCGGTGCAGGCGCGACGTCGGGCGGTGCCATGGACGCGTCCAACCTGCTGAAGCCCGCGTTGCAGGGCGGGCGGCTGCGGTGCATGGGGTCCACCACGTACAAGGAATACCGCCAGCAGTTCGAAAAGGACCGGGCGCTGTCCCGCCGGTTCCAGAAGATCGACGTGATCGAACCGTCGGTCGACGACTCGGTTCAGATTCTCCTCGGGCTCAAGCCGTATTTCGAGGACCATCATGCGGTAAGGTACACTGACGATGCCGTTCGGACGGCGGTCGAGCTTTCGGCGCGCTACATCAATGACCGAAGATTGCCTGACAAGGCCATTGACGTGATTGACGAGGCCGGCGCCGCGCAGCGCCTCGTGGAAATCAAGAAGCGCCGGAAGACGATTGGCGTTGCGCAGATCGAAACGGTCGTGGCCAAGATCGCGCGCATCCCGCCAAAGAACGTGTCCAAGGACGATGCAACCGTCCTGAGGGATCTCGAAGCGTCGCTGAAACGGGTGGTGTTCGGGCAGGAGCGCGCCATCGAGGCCCTTGCCTCGGCCATCAAGCTCAGCCGCGCGGGGCTTCGCGAACAGGAGAAGCCGATAGGCAACTACCTGTTTGCCGGTCCGACGGGCGTCGGAAAGACGGAAGTGGCACGCCAGCTGGCGGACGTGCTGGGCGTTGAACTGCTCCGCTTCGACATGTCGGAATACATGGAGAAGCATGCCGTCAGCCGGCTGATCGGCGCGCCGCCGGGCTATGTCGGCTTTGACCAGGGCGGACTGCTGACCGATGGCGTCGACCAGCATCCCCATTGCGTCCTGCTCCTGGACGAGATCGAAAAGGCGCATCCGGACGTGTTCAACATCCTGCTCCAGGTGATGGACCACGGAAAGCTGACCGATCACAACGGCCGGGCCGTGAATTTCCGGAACGTGGTCCTGATCATGACCTCGAATGCAGGCGCCTCGGACATGGCGAGGGCCGCAGTGGGCTTCGGCCGAGACCGGCGCGAGGGCGAGGACACGGAAGCGATCGAGCGCATGTTTATGCCCGAGTTCCGGAACCGGCTTGACGCCGTGATTTCCTTTGCGCCGCTGCCTGCGGAGGTCATCCTGCAAGTCGTCGAGAAATTCGTCCTCCAGCTTGAGGCGCAGTTGATGGACCGCGGCGTTCACATTGAATTGACTCGGCGGGCTGCCGAGTGGCTGGCGAACAAGGGCTACGACGACAAGATGGGTGCCCGGCCGCTCGCGCGGGTCATCCAGGAGGAGATCAAGAAGCCGTTGGCAGAGGAACTGCTGTTCGGCAAGCTCGCCAAGGGCGGCATTGTCAAGGTCGGCGTCAAGGGTGGAGAGCTGGAACTCAAGATCGAGCGCAGGACCAAGCGGCTGTCTTCGAGGAAGAAGCCTCCCTTGCTGACGGCGGAATGAGACCCTGCGCGGCCGCTCTTGCAGGGCGGACGTTCAAAGAAGCCAATCGCCCTCTCTGACGGACAGTTCCGAATTCGGCGCCTGGCGTTCCCGAATCGTGCGAGGGAGGTCCGGGCACTTACCGGCGATGGCGTACCGTATCGATCATGAGATGAACATTGTCCGGACTCGCATCCGGCGTGATGCCATGGCCGAGATTGAAGACGTGCGGGCCGGCTTGGAACGCTTTCAGGATCGAGCGCGTCTCGCGAATGAGGGCGTCTCCGCCGGCAACCAGGTGACGCGGGGCGAGATTTCCCTGAACCGGACCGTCCTTCTGAACATGGCGTGCCGCCCAGGCTGGATCGACCGAGCCGTCGAGGGCCACGCAGTCCGCACCCGTGCGTCGGGCGAACCCTGCGTAGCGCTCTCCCGCTTCGCGTGGAAATGCAATGACCGGCGTGTCGGGATGACGGGACTTCAGGGCGGTGACGATCCGGCGGGTAGGTTCGACTGCATAGATTTCGAAGTCCTCGCCTGCAAGAGATCCGGCCCAGCTGTCGAACAGCTTTACGACTTCCGCGCCCGCCTCGATCTGGGCTGAAAGATAGGCGATCGTGGCATCGGTCAGGCGCTCGATCAGGGCGTCGAACAAGGCAGGCTGTTCTGCTTTCAGCGCGTGGGCAGGGTCCTGTCCCGGAACTCCCATTCCGGCAATCATGTAGGTGGCGACAGTCCACGGGGCACCGGCGAAGCCGATGAGCGCGGTTTCCGATGGCAAATTGCCGGAAACGATGCGGAGCGTGTCATAGACCGGCGCGAGATGTTGGTGGATGGCGTCGGGCGGGTGCAGGGCATCGAGGTCGGCGCGGGTATTCACTGTTGAGAGTCTTGGGCCGTCGCCTTCGACAAACCGGACTTCGAGGCCAAGAGCGTCAGGGAGAAGGAGGATGTCGGCAAACAGGATCGCGGCATCAAGACCGTAGCGGCGGATTGGTTGAAGCGTCACCTCGGCGGCAAGTTCGGGTGTGTAGCAGAGGGCGAGGAAGTCCCCCGCGCGGGAACGCGTTTCCCTGTATTCCGGCAGGTGGCGTCCTGCTTGGCGCATCATCCAGACGGGCGGAGTGTCGGTCCGTTCTCCCGCCAGCGTGCGCAGCAATTTCTTGGCCATGCTTCCGCCTCTGCTGTCAATGTCCGGGCTTGTCAATAGTGTGCATTGTCTTGCAGCGCAGCGGTGATTAGACCCCTGCGCATGAAGATGCCGGATCGTGATCGTCCATTCCGCATCGGTACACGCGGATCTCCGCTGGCGTTGGCGCAGGCCAACGAGGTGCGCAGCCTCCTGGCCACAACGCTCGACATCGATCCGGAAGCGTTCAAGATCGTGGTGATCAGGACGACGGGGGATCGCGTGACCGATCGGCCGTTGCGCGAGTTCGGCGGCAAGGGGCTGTTCACCAAGGAAATCGAGGAGGCGCTGCTGGAAGGTCGGATCGATTGCGCCGTGCATTCGATGAAGGATGTGCCGATCAATCAGCCCGAGGGGCTGGTGGTCGATGCGTGCCTGCAGAGCGAAGACGTTCGAGACGCGTTCGTGTCGCTCACCGGCGGCACCTTGGTTGACATGCCGGAAGGAGCGACGCTGGGAACGTCTAGCTTGAGACGCCGTGCCCAAGCCCTGCGCCGCCGTCCGGATCTCAATGTCGTCGAATTCAGGGGCAATGTTCAGACGAGGCTCAAAAAGCTGGATGCGGGTGTGGCCGACGGCACTCTGTTGGCGATGGCGGGCCTGAGACGGCTGGGGATGGAAGGAAGCGTTCAGGCGGTGCCGATGGATGTCCATGACATGCTGCCTGCGGTCTGTCAGGGAATAATCTGCATCGAACGGCGGGAGGGTGATTGCAGCGTGGCGCAGCTCATGGATGCCGTTCGGCACCCGGATACCGAGGCCAGGATGCGGGCGGAACGAGCGTTTCTGGCTCGCCTCGACGGATCATGCCGGACGCCGATTGCAGGCTACGGGGAAGTCAGGGACGGAAGCCTGCGATTGACAGGGGAGATCCTGCGAACCGATGGCAGCGAGGCACATGCAGGAACGCGGGCGGGGCCGGTTGAAGATGGTCCTGCGCTTGGTCGCGATCTTGCAGAGGCGCTTCTTGCGGAAGCCGGCCCTGGATTTCTGGCTCCGTAGTGTCGCGCAAAAGCGCTTTGACGTCGGAGAATTCAGCCGTAAGCTGCAATGCGGCGAAATTCCGGGAGACTCCGATGTCAGGAGAAAAACTGCAGATCAAGCGATATGCCAGCCGACGACTCTACAATACCGAGACATCGGATTACGTCACGCTGGATGACATCGCGCGATTCATTCGTGAGGGTCGCGACGTGCAGATCGTGGACCTGAAGAGCGGCGATGACGTGACCAGGCAGTATCTCCTGCAGATCATCGCCGAGCACGAGAGCCGGGGCGAGAATGTCCTGCCGATGGACGTGCTGACTGACCTTGTCCGATCCTATACGAGCCAGGCACATTCGGTTGTCCCGCAGTTTCTTTCCATGAGCTTCGAGATGTTGCGCAAGGGGCAGTCGCAGGTCGTGGAGAGCATGACCAATCCGATGTCGGCAATGCCCGGGTTCGAGGCGATGAAGGCGCAGCAGGAGGCGTTCATCAGGGCCATGACCGGCACGTTCGGACCGGGTGATCCGGACACGTCTGACGGTGATGGCAAGAAGGACAGAGCCTCCGAGGAACTTGACGAGATCCGGACCCAGCTCGCCGCCGTTCAGGAGCAACTGGAAAGGATGGGACGTCAATAGACGGGCCTGCGCGCCTCCGCGGCTTCCTGCCGGAGGTGTGCGTGCTCCTATTCGCCGACGGCGGATTGCCAGCGTGGCAAGTTCGGTTTCCACTGTCCAACAAGGCTCGGTTGTGTGGGCGAGCCGGACAAATCGGTCTCAACCCGCCTGCCTTGCTTAACCAATGTAGCGGGTCCAGAATCGGAACTGCATCGCCAAGCACGCACAGGCGAGACCCACCGTAAGCCCGAGCCAAATTCCGATGCCTTCCAGCCTGAACGCAAAGCCGAAGAAATAGCTGACCGGCAGTCCGACAAGCCAATAGCTCACGACCGCAATGATCATCGGCACACGGGTGTCCTGGACGCCGCGCAGCATGCCGAGAGCCATGACCTGCCCAGAGTCGACGAACTGGAACAGGGCTGCCACTGCAAGCAGCGATGCACCAACCGCCAGGATGGCGGGCCTTTCGGGATCCAGCGGGTCGACGAAGAGGCCGATGAGGAATTCGGGCAGGGTGAGGAACAGCACGATCGTTGTCACGGAGGCTGCAAGAGAAAGGATCATCGCGGCCTGGCTGGCGACTTTCAGAAGTTCCCTGTCGCCCATGCCCCAGGCGCGACCTGCGCGGACGGTTATCGCCTGGCTCAGCCCGAGATGCATCATGAAGGTAAGGGCCGCGATTTGCAGGGCCACTCCGTGGGCCGCAAGCGCGACGGTGCCTACCCAGCCCATCATCAGGGTTGAAGCCGCGAACAGCCCGGTCTCGGCAAAATTTGTCAGGCCGATGGGCAAGCCGAGTCGGAATACGCGACCGAGGAACTCGCGGTCCGCTCGATGGATATTGCGGAAGAGCGCAAATTCCGGACGGACTCGGTCCGAGAAATGTGCAAGCAGCGCCAGGGAGGCGAGGTTTCCGATCAGCGAAGCGATGCCCGCGCCTGCAATGCCCAGTTCTGGCGCGCCAAGATTGCCGAATATCAGCGCGTAGTTCAGGACCACGTTCAAGAGCCCGGTGAGCAGGATCACGGCAAGGAAGACATTTGGCCGCTCGAGGGCCGAGAGATAGCTTCGCAGAGTCGTAACGAGGAGAGCCGGTGCCGTGGCCAGGCCGAGCCAGATCATGTATTGTCCGGACAGGTGAGCGACTTGGGCGTCCTGGCCCATGGCCAGGAAGATTGGCTCAATGAACAGGAATAGCGGCGTGACGACTATGCCGTATAGGGCCGACAGCCAAATTGCCATGCGGGTTGCTCGGCGCACCTCCCGCATGTCGTTCAGTGCGATTGCCGAGGCGACGATGGGCATCACAGCCCAGGCGAAGCCCGATCCGAGTATGAAGATGATGAACCAGATGCTTCCTGATAGGGAAAGCGCGGCGAGCGAGGGGACGTCGTACCATCCGATCATTACCGTGTCTGTCGTGACAATGGCCATTTGCGCCAGTTGCGACACGACTATGGGCACGCCGAGGCGAAGGAGCGCACGTGCCTGCCCGCGCAGTTCGGGACGATCCTTGGCGTGGACTGAGTCGGACATATTGCGGCTATAGGTCCGGGCGAGGAACCCGGCAATTCGATTCGTCGGGAGCTTCATGCATTCGGTGTCGCACTGGCCTATTCCAGGGACGGGCGGCTTCCTGATGGCCGGCCTGGACCAATTGCTGAAGCTACCTTTGCGACATGCTGAGGAAGCCTGAATCGCACATGCCGGTCAGCCACGCCATGTTCTTGGGCGCCATTGTGTCAGGTGCCGGCAGTGAATTCCGGGATGAGCAGTTCTCAGTTTCTGGGAATTCATGTTAGGGCGGACCGCAGCATCAACCGAAGGATCGCGAAATTGCGACTTCGAATTCAAAGGGGTCCCGAAGAGCTCCGCTTGGCGTCGTATCGCGTGAGAACGCATGCACGAGCATTGCAAGGACTGTCCCATGATATACGCACTTTCCGGAGGACACGCCGGAAGTGCCGGGACCTAGACTTCTCCACGATCGAGAGACGGGGCTATGACCCTTGGTCGGTTTCCGGCATTTGGCAACGTTCACGAAACACCATGATCGCGGCGACAGGCAAGCAAGAAACGCATTTGGCAGCACTGCAATTTCGTCAGTCGTACTGGACAACCTCAATCTCGATTCCGTCATTGTCACGGAAGTAGAAACGCCGTCCGGGCACATAGTCGGCGTGATTGATGGGATTGAAGCCCTCGGCCTTTACGCGCTCCTCGGTGGCGTCAAGATCGTCCACTACGACGGACCAATGATTGAGACCTCCCTTTGTCATGTAGCTTGAGCTCTTGGATTCAGACGCTCCATCGCCAGGTGCGAACAGGGCGACGTAGCTGTCATCCGACCCGACATGCACGGTGTAGCCGGTCTCCATTGCAGACCCTTCCCATCGGATCTTCCAGCCAAACACTCGTTCGATCCATGCTGCGGTTGCCTTGGGGTCGCCGACGGTCAGGTTTAGGTGTTCGAGTTGCGTCGTGGTCATCTTGCTCCTCCTGGTCTCTGTGTATCCGATGAATCGTAGCATGCCACGCACGATCAGGGTCAAGCGGCAAGACCGTTGAGAGAGCAGTCCTCCCTTGGCAATGATCAACTCGCCCTCCAACGGGATCTGATTCCAGGACCGCAAGTTCCGTACGTATTTCGGTCCTGAACCAGTGAACACTCCGTCGTCTTCAGGCGACGGAGTGTTCATGAAACTGCGGCCCCACGTGCACGAAGAACAATCCTGGCCCCAGCTCACGGCCAAGGGACATGTCCTGCTTGCAATATGATCACCGATCCGTGCGCTTCCCGGAGCAATTCCCTTTCCGTGCCCGGCGATTGTGTGTCCGAACTGTGCATTGATTCCGACCTCCCGCTTCATGAACGCAGCAAATTTCAGGTCGCCGGTCGAGCGGCGGTTTGGCATTGGCTCATTCGCGCAGTTCGTCGGGCCTGACTCCCCAGATCTGGTCCTTGCTGACCCAGCCCCGAATGCCGTTCGCACTGATCTTGCACCAGGCCGGTGCGCAGGTGCCAAGCCGTGCGACAACGCCGGCCTCGGCGTAGGCCTTGATCGTGGACTCGGTCGAGGGCTTGGTGTGAAGCGGTGTCAGGTCGTCCTCGACGATTACATGACGCACACCCGACAGCAGCGAGTAGTGCATCCAGCCACCTTGCCCGTCCCGGTCCTGAACGCGGCGCCAATGACCGTATTCCGCGATGACTTCCAGCGGCATGTTGTGCCTTCGGAACACCCAATCGATCCGGTGGCTGAGCGACGGTCCGCGCCGAACGTTGCCTTCCTTGGCCTTCAGGGAAACAAATCTCGGGATTGGCAGGTTCGTGACTTTGCCCCGCTCGGTCGCCAGAATTGGGCTCGCCAATGCCAGAGAGAGCAAGACTGCAATTGTCAGTCGCATCAGCGCCGTGGTCCGTTTCCTATGCACCATGTACTGGCGTCTTGCGCCCTTGTGTCCGCCTCGGTTCCTTGCCACTTTGCCAGCAACCGGAGGCAAGGGAAAGACGGGAGCGAAGCTCGCATGCCAGACAAGTGCCTGACCGTTGTCGTCACGCGACGCTTGCCCGAGCCCGTCGAGCGCCGCATGGCGGAACTGTTTGACGTTTCGCTGAATGCCGACGATGCGCCGATGTCGCGTGATGCGCTAGCGGCGGCAATGAAATCGGCCGACGTTCTGGTGCCAACGCTGACAGACCGGATTGATGCCGCACTGCTTGCCCAGGCTGGCGAGCGGCTGAAGCTGATCGCGAATTTCGGGGCCGGCGTGGATCACATCGATGTCGCAACCGCGCGGCAGCGCGGCATTCACGTCTCGAACACGCCAGGCGTGGTCACCGAGGATACGGCCGACATGACCATGGCGTTGATCCTTGCCGTCGCCCGGCGCATCCCGGAAGGGCTTTCCGTGATGCAGAAGGGCGAATGGCATGGCTGGGCGCCGACGGCTTATCTTGGCGGGCGGCTTGCAGGCCGCAGGCTGGGAATCCTTGGCATGGGCCGAATCGGGCAGGCCGTTGCACGCCGCGCCGCGGTCTTCGGCATGCCGGTCGAATACCACAATCGGCGTCGCCTGCGGCAGGAAGCCGAGGCGGATCTGAATGCGACCTACAGGGAGAGTCTCGACCAAATGGTGAGCCGGGTGGACGTCCTGTCGATCAACTGTCCCCACACGCCATCCACGTTTCACCTGATGAACGCGAGGCGGCTGAAGCTCATGAAACCTGACGCCGTCATCGTGAACACGTCGCGCGGCGAGGTCATCGACGAGAATGCACTGACTCGGATGCTGCGCTCCGGCGAGATTGCCGGCGCGGGGCTGGACGTCTTCGAGCAACGGCATGAAATCAATCCGCGGCTTCGCGCACTTCCCAATGTCGTGCTTCTTCCCCACATGGGTTCGGCTACGGTCGAGGGACGAGTCGAGATGGGCGAGGCGGTGATCGTCAACATCAAGACGTTTGAAGACGGTCATCGCCCACCCGACCTGGTCGTGCCTGCAATGCTCTGATGCACGCCGCGTTCCAGCCGGTCTTGGCTAGCCCGAGGCGTCCGGCGCTGGCGGGACGGGTCGGCGAGAGCGAATCTGGGACGCAGGTGGGCTGATGAGCGGCGCAGGACGGAACATTGCGCTCTATCCATGGTTCAAGTTTTTTCAGAACCTGCTCTTCTGGCAGGCGATCTGGTTCCTGTTCCTGCAGTCAGAGCTCTCCGCAGCGCAGGCCATACTGTTCTACGCGATTTACGACATCACGACGACCGTGCTGGAGGTGCCCTCGGGATACTTCTCGGATCGGTGGGGCAGGCGGACGACCCTGATCGCGAGCGCCAGCGCCGGGCTTCTGTCCGGTGTCCTGTTTGCGCTCGGAGAGGGATTCTGGGTCTTTGCGCTCGCGCAATTCGCCTTGGGCGCTCACATAGCGCTGGCCTCGGGAACGGACAGCGCGATTCTCTACGAGTCGCTGGCGGAGGAAGGTCGAGCCGAAGAGGTCGAGACGCAAGAGATCCGCGCATGGCGCTTCAGTTTCCTTGCGCTTGCGGTCTCGGCGGCCGCCGGGGGCGTCATGGCTCTCTATGGCCTGCGCCTGCCGTTCGCGGCCAGCGCGGCTGCCTTCGGAATGCTGGTCGTGATTGCGATCCGGTTTTCCGAGCCAGGCTGCGCCCGTCGCGTCCGTGGCGAGGCGGAGCGCCTGGATGCGCTTCGCAAGGCCATGTTCCATCCGGTTCTGGCATGGCTCCTCGCACTGTCCGTGCTCTTCTATGGCTTCGGTCACCTGCCGTTCGTGTTCGGGCAACCGTTCATACTGGATGTTCTGGGCGGCTCGGGCTTCATCGCCGAGGCTGCGGTCGTGAGCGGTGTCGTGACCACGCTCATGATGCTGGTGTCGGTCGCGGCGTCCTGGCTGGCTCCGGGGGCAAGGCGCTGGCTCGGACTGAAGTGCCTCCTGCTGCTGGCATTCTGCATCCAGATCCTGCTCGCGGCAGGGCTCGCAGTGTTCGGCAACGTGCCGGCAGTGCTGCTTCTTCTCTTGCGAAAGGTGCCCGACAGCTTGGCGCAACCGTTCATTGCCGCACGAATTCAGCCCATTCTGGAGGACGAGATGCGCGCGACCTACATCTCGCTCAGGAATCTCGTGGCGCGGCTTTTCTTTGCCGCGAGTCTGCTGCTGGTGTCGGTGAACGCGTCTGAGGTGGGCGCAATGGCGATCGAGGAGATTCAGGCAATTCTGGCCGTCTACGCGGCGTTCGGGGTGGTCTGCCTTGCGATCCTGGCCATGACCGGTCGCAGCCTGGGATCTGGCGGTCGCGACTGAGGCGGTTTCCGGGACTCAGCTGCACTGAATCGAGCATGCTGCGCGAAGCCGACGCCGGGCAATCGTTCGCGATCAGTGATCGGGCACGCCATGCATGAGGATCCGATTTGTGGACGTGGAGCATGGCACCGAAGTGCATTGCTTCTTTCGGGATCAAGCGCTGTTCGAAATTCTTGGCGGCAAGGGTGCTTGGCAACGCGCGGCAAGCCCGGTAGTACGCTCGGGCTCAGAAGGGAGACCGTCCCGTGTCCGCACCAAGGAAATTGTTCATCAAGTCCTATGGCTGCCAGATGAATGTCTATGACAGCGAGCGCATGAGCGAGGCGTTGGCTTCCGAAGGCTACGTTGCGGCCGAAAGTGCCGATGACGCAGACATGATCCTTCTGAACACGTGCCATGTCCGGGAAAAGGCCACCGAGAAGATCTACTCGGAGCTTGGCCGGTTCCGTCCGTTGAAAGACGCAAAGCCTGACTTGAAGATCGGGGTGACGGGATGCGTGGCCCAAGCCGAGGGTGCCGAGATATTTGAGCGGCAGCCCATGGTCGACATGGTCGTCGGTCCTCAAAGCTATCACAGGCTTCCAGAACTGGAACGGAAAATTCGTGCCGGAGACAGGGCCCTGGACACCGACTTTCCGCAGGAAGACAAGTTCGACCACCTTCCCAAGCGATCGGCGACGGCGCGCGGGCCGACCGCGTTCCTGACCGTTCAGGAAGGTTGCGACAAGTTTTGTGCATTCTGTGTCGTGCCCTACACGCGTGGTGCCGAAGTCAGTCGCCCGGCCGGGCGCGTTATGGCTGAGGCGCGCGAACTCGTTGCTCGGGGCGTGCGCGAAATCACTCTTCTGGGGCAGAACGTGAACGCCTATCACGGGCATGAGGACGGCTTGGCCGGGCTGATCCGCGAACTGGCCGGAATCGACGAGCTGGCCCGCATTCGCTTCACGACCAGCCATCCATCAGACATGAGCGACTCCCTGATCGCGGCGTTCGGAGAGGTCGCGAAGCTGATGCCGTATCTGCATCTGCCCGTTCAATCTGGCTCGGACATGGTGCTCAAGGCGATGAACCGCAGCCACACCGCAGACCAGTACAAGAGGATCATTGAGCGCATTCGTCAGGCGCGGCCGGACATTCTCCTGTCTGGCGACTTCATCGTCGGCTTTCCGGGCGAGACTGAGGCGGACTTCGAGGATACGCTGGCCTTGGTCGAAGAGGTCGGGTACGGACAGTCCTACAGTTTCAAGTATTCGCCTCGTCCAGGTACGCCCGCTGCGGAACTCGAGGGCGTTGACGATGCGGTCAAGGACGAACGCCTGCAGCGATTGCAGGCGCTTCTGATCCGGCAGCAACGCGCTGCCCAGGAATCGATGGTCGGCCGCACTGTCAGCGTCCTGTTCGAAAAACCGGGACGCCTTCCCGGGCAGGTCGTGGGCAAGTCGGAATACCTGCACGCGGTTCACGTTGCAGGAGGCCAGGCCGGTGTCGGTGAGATCCTGCCGGTGCGGATCATGGCGTCGAACAGCAACTCGCTTTCGGGTGAGGTCTCGCAAGGCTAGGCATTGCCAACTGGATTGCTCGGCGGAATCACTCTCGCGGAGAGGCGGGCATGTGCGTTCGGGAGCCGTCGCTCGTCGACCCAGGCATGCTCGGGCCGGCGCGTTGTTTCCAGGTTCATTTCGTTCCGTGCGCTTACATGTGGCAATTGCGATTTCGCCGCGCCGTCCACGTATTGCTCCGGAATTTCCGGAGCCGGGGAAGACCTGGCCCCCTTGCGTTGCCGCCCATCCCTTGGCAGCATCAGGGCCATCAGCCCTTCATGTCCGGAGTGACAGAATTTGACCGTTCGTTCGCTGAACGACCCGAAGCCGCAAGATGGAGCTTTCCAAACGCAACTGGAGTTTCCCGACAACCGCCTGCTCATCGACCTATTCGGAGAGTTCAACCGCAATCTCGTTCAGGTCGAGGAGGCGCTTTCCGTACAAGTCGTGCATCAAGGCAACAGGCTTACGGTCTTCGGCGAGTGCGCGGATGTCGGTCGCGCGGTCGAAGTGCTTGAAGCGCTTCATCGGCGGCTGGAGGCTGGGCGCGAGATCACGCCCGGCGACATCGACGCGGAAATTCGCATGGACGAGGATGTGGCCGTCGGCTCGTCTTCCGATCAGATGGAGCTCTTTCCGCGCGGCAAGATCGAGATCAAGACGCGAAAGAAGCTGGTTGAGCCGAGGACCGGGGCGCAGAAGGCCTATGTCCGTTCCCTTTTCTCGAACGAGCTTGTGTTCGGCATCGGCCCGGCTGGAACCGGCAAGACATATCTCGCCGTTGCAGTGGGCGTGAACATGTTTGTCAACGGTCATGTCGACAGGATCATTCTTAGTCGACCCGCGGTCGAGGCCGGCGAGAGGCTGGGTTTCCTTCCGGGCGACATGAAGGAAAAGGTCGATCCATACATGCAGCCGCTCTACGATGCTCTCAACGATTTCCTGCCAGACAAGCAGCTGACCAGGTTGATCGAGGACAAGCGGATCGAGATTGCGCCACTTGCGTTCATGCGGGGGCGGACTCTTTCCAACGCCTTCGTGGTGCTGGACGAGGCGCAGAACGCCACCACCATGCAGATGAAGATGTTCCTGACTCGTCTGGGCGAAGGCAGCCGAATGGCGATCACCGGCGACAGGACCCAGGCGGACCTGCCTCGCGGGGTCACTTCCGGACTGATGGACGCCGAAAGGCTACTTGCCGACATTGACGGGATTGCGTTCTGTCGCTTCACGTCCGGGGATGTCTTCCGCCATCCGCTGGTAGCCAAGATAATCGATGCCTATGGCGCAGGCAGCGAACGCAAGTAGAATTCGGGGACTGCGGAAGTTGAGCCGTTCGGGAGGTGCGGCCAGCCGCCTGTCCCAAGTTACCCCGGCAACGTGCCGCATTTGAGGCAGATCTTTCGGTTTGCTTCCCTGCGGGATATCCCGCCGCCGCTTTCCCGAGACGGCCGCTCTTGCCCTTGCCGATGCGACCTTTCGCTTGGAATGGGCCGAATCTATCCGGACCCGATCAGGATTCCGGCCGCAAGCACGAGCGCGCCGCCCAGAACCACCTGAAGCGTGGCCCGAAAGAACGGTGTCTCCATGAAGCGGTTCTGGATCCAGACAATTGCCCAAAGCTCGAAGAGGACCACGATGAACGCGATCGTGGTCGCGGTCCAGAAATCCGGTATCAGGTAAGGCAGCGCGTGCCCAAGCCCGCCAATGGTGGTCATCACGCCTGAAGCCAGTCCGCGCTTGACAGGTGAGCCGCGCCCGGAAATCTGCCCGTCATCCGAAGCCGCCTCCGCGAACCCCATCGAGATGCCGGCACCGACCGAGGCGGCAATTCCAATCAGGAATGTGCTCCATGTGTCGCCGGTGGCAAACGCCGCGGCGAAGATCGGTGCGAGCGTCGATATCGACCCGTCCATGAGCCCGGCCAGGCCTGGCTGAACCCATGTCAGCACGAATTGCCTGTGCGCGGACCGGCTCTCGCTTTCCAGTGTTTCGTGGTCGAGGTGAGCGCCGGACAAGTTCTGCGCTACGGTTTCGTGCCCGGCCTCGATCGCCGCAAGGTCACCCAGGAGCTTTCGGGTTTCGGCATCGCTGGCCTTGCCGGCAGCGGCTTCGTAGAACCGGGCCGCGGCGTGCTCCATGGCGAGCGCTTCCTCGCGCATGCGTTCCAACCCGAGATTCTCGATCAGCCAAACTGGAGGGCGGGCGAAGTAGCCCGAAACATGCTCGCGCCGAATGAACGGGATCGTGTCGCCGAAACGCTTTCTGTGAAGGTCGATCAAGACGCTGCGATGGGCGTCTTCCTCGACTGCCATTTCGTCAAACACGGTTGCGGAACCTGGGAATTCCTTCCGGAGCTTGCTGGCGTAAGTACGGTAGATTCGGGCGTCGTCCTCTTCCGAGGAAATCGCAAGGGCAAGGACTTCCTGTTCTGACAGGTCGGAAAACTTGCGGCGGCGATCAAGGCCAGGGATCATTCGCTTCTCCGGCGGACCTGTCCCAATCTGTGGTTTTGGCTTCGATCCTTCAAGACCGGCCGGAAAACCATGAACTGGCGCGCTCGTTTGAAAGCTCAAGGTTCGGGGCGTCACACGGGTCGTCCTGCGGCAGGGCAGGAATCGGCCGCATTTTCGTCACGGGCGCTGGTCGCTCGCTGAACGCACGGGCAACGATCCGAATCTATCCCAGTTCCCTTGCGCTGGAGATCACCTTGCCAAGCAGCCCGTATCTTATGGCCTGGTCGGTGTTGAGCCAGAAGTCTCGCCGGGTGTCGGCAGCGATTTTCTTGGTGGTCTGCCCCGTTGCCTCAGAAAAGATGCGGTGGAACCGCTCACGCATGATGCGGATCTGTTCGGCCTGTATCTGTATGTCCGAAACCGATCCCCCGATCCCGCCACGGGGCTCGTGCAGGAGAAAGCGCGTGTTTGGCAGGCTGAAGCGATTGCTCTTCTTTGCGGCCACGAAGATCAGCGCACCTGCGGACGCAACCCAGCCGGAACCGATCGTCCGAACCGTGGGCGCGATGAACTTGATCATGTCGTGGACCATGTCCCCTGATTCCACATGTCCGCCGGGCGACGAAATGAAGACGTTGATCGGGTCATCGCCGTCCTCGGCAAGGGCGATGAGGCGGGTTGCGACCTGGTTTGCCAGCTTGTCGTTGATCTCGCCGGTGATCAGGACGTTTCGGGACTTGAAGAAGAGCTCCGAAACCCTGCCGTTCCAGGTATCGTCACGTTTCTTGTCGTCGTCTTTGTCACCGGAAATCATGGCCGCCACCTCAATTGCATTTGTGGTATGTCGTTTCTGATGTGGCGAATGACAAGGCCCTCCGCGATGAGCGGCGCCAAGTCACTCGGCTGCACGTTTTCTGGATCAGTTGCGGTCAGGTCAGTAGACCACGACCGACCTGATCGACTTGCCCGCATGCATCAGGTCGAAGCCCTCGTTGATGCCGTCGAGCTTCAGGGTATGCGTGATCATCGGATCGATCTCGATCTTGCCATCCATGTACCAGTCGACGATTTTCGGCACGTCCGTGCGGCCTCTTGCGCCGCCAAACGCGGTTCCGCGCCAAACCCTTCCGGTCACCAGTTGGAAGGGTCGCGTTGCAATTTCGGCTCCGGCTGGCGCCACGCCAATGATCACGCTTTCGCCCCAGCCCTTGTGCGCAGATTCCAGTGCGGCCCGCATGACGTCGACGTTGCCGGTGGCGTCGAACGTGTAGTCCGCACCGCCTCCCGTGAGATTGACCAGGAAGGCGACGAGATCGCCGTCCATCTCTTCCGGATTCACGAAGTCCGTCATGCCAAATCTCTCGGCCATTGCCTTCTTGCCGGCATTGACGTCGACGCCGACGATCTGGTCGGCACCTGCAAGCCGCAGGCCCTGGATTACGTTGAGCCCGATTCCGCCGAGTCCGAACACGATCGCGCGGCTGCCTTCTTCGACTTTCGCCGTGTTGATCACGGCGCCAATGCCCGTGGTCACGCCGCAGCCGATATAGCAAATCTTGTCGAAAGGCGCGTCCTTCCGAACCTTGGCGACCGCGATTTCGGGGAGCACCGTGTGGTTCGAAAACGTCGAGCATCCCATGTAATGCAGGATCGGGTCGCCATCGAGCGTTGAAAACCGTGACGTGCCGTCCGGCATAAGGCCTTGGCCCTGAGTGGTTCGAATCGCCTGGCAGAGGTTTGTCCTGGGATGGAGGCAGTACTCGCATTCCCGGCATTCGGGCGTGTAGAGCGGGATGACGTGGTCGCCGGGCTCGACGCTCTTGACGCCTTTGCCAACTTCGAGCACGACGCCTGCCCCCTCGTGTCCGAGTATCGCCGGAAAGAGCCCTTCGGGATCGGCACCGGAAAGAGTGAACTCGTCTGTATGGCAGATTCCCGTGGCCATTATCTCGACCAGGACCTCGCCGTCCTTCGGCCCGTCAAGATTGACATCGATGACCTCCAGCGGCTTGCCGGCGGCGGTGGCAATTGCAGCTTTTGTGCGCATCCCTTGGCTCTCCGTGTTCGTTTCTGAACCGACCCTGCGCGACGAACGAGGCAAAATCAATTGCAAAAGGCCAATTCCTGGCGGTCCTGCGGCAGCTGAATCTACGCGCAGGCCGCACCCCGAGAAGATGAAGCGCACGCAGGTGGAAGGTGGGAAAGCCGATGCTGAAATGAGCTTGGGCTGCTGCAGAAGTTCGAACGGACTCGTTTCGACGGCAGGCTGATTTGCTTGCGTTGCGACAATGCTCGCCATCGGCACGCAAAGTCACTCGGACCTTGCCTGGGATGGCCGTAGTTCCGGACCTGTTTGCTCGCCTATTGTACTGCCTGACGCATCTCTGCCCTTTGGGTGGTCATTGGACGTCGTGCATCGCCATGTTACGCGAAACTGGTTCCGTCCGGAGTCCCGCCATTCCTGCGAGGCGGTCCGTGCCTCTTTCACCGGCACTCATCATCGGAAACGGGAAACGATTGCGAAGGTCATCAACCACCGTTTCACCACCTGTTGCCAACGCCGGGCAATCAGGTAGCAGGAGCACAGCGAGAGCGTGGATTCCATTGGGGGAGCTCTTGCCGCAAAGGCAACCCAAGTTTGCAAAATCGGCACTTTGTCAAGGAGGATGGTTCCCATGATGCGCAAAGAACCGGGTCGGGCCGAGGGTTCCGTGGAAGTCGAGATTCGGGCTGTGTGCGAGCAGGATCGACCAGATTGGCATAAGTTGTTTGCCAGTTATGGCCGGTTCTATGACCAGCAGATGAGTGAGAAGGTCTTCGATCGGGTCTGGCGTTGGCTAATGGATGAAGACCACCCGACAAGCGGATTGGTAGCAGTCAAAGACGGCCAGATTGTCGGCTTTGCTCACTTTCGTCATTGGTGTGATTGGCATCAAAATTATGGACATTTTATCAAACAGTTAAGAGTTTTCGTCATGGCGTCGTAATCGCACCGCAATCAGATTCGATCAATCCGCTGGCATCACGAGGGCGCGAATGGCGGCTTTCG
>JAJEGW010000035.1 GCA_022819605.1 Silicimonas sp.
GCGGCAATGGTGGTCATCCTGATCCTTTCCCTGATCTTCTTGCTCGGATGGCCTTTGGAATGGGTGCCCATCGTGCTCATCATCTTGCCGATCCTCTATCCCTTGCTGATCGAGCTGCAGGTGGACAAGGTCTGGTTCGCCATTCTCGTGGCGGTTTGCCTTCAGACGGCATGGTTATCGCCACCGGTGGCGTTATCGGCATATTTCCTGAAAGGCGTGGTGCCGAGCTGGGACCTGAAGGACATCTATCTCGGCATGATGCAGTTCATGGTGATCCAGCTCTTGGGCCTGGCAATCGTGTTCCTTTTCCCGGCGATCGCGACCTGGCTGCCCGGATACATCTACGGCAATTGAGCCGCGATAGGTTTGGCGACGGGTTCAGTCAGCTGCCACGGACTGCATGAAACGGTCGCGAATCGTGACCGGATCCATGGTGATGACCGGCATCTTCGCGTTGCCGCTTTCGCACTTGCAGATGATGACCGTTGCCTTTCCGGCCTGCAGCGCCTCTTTGAGCACGGTGCCGGTGTCTTCGGCACGACACTCGACGACGCGCTCGCAGCCTGCCGCCGCAGCCATTCCGGCAAGCGACGTCTTCCGTCCGGCATAGGTCGGCTGGTCGCCGGTCGAGCCGTAGGAGCCGTTGTCGATCACGAGGAGAACGTAGTTGGGCGCAGGATTGTTCGCGATCGTGGGCAACGTTCCGAGGTTGGTGAGGATCGAGCCGTCGCCGTCGATCACGACCACGGGTTTCGGCTGCACCAGGGCAAGGCCCAACCCGATGGACGACGCCAGCCCCATCGTGCCCAGCATGTAGAAGTTCGTCGGCTGATCATCGATCGCGTGAAGTTCCTGGCTCGGAATGCCGATGTTGCAGATGACAAGCTGGTCGCGCAGGACTGGCGCGATTTCCTGAAGAATCTCGGACCGGATCATCTCAGTATCCTCCCCAGAACGACGCATCGGTCAGGATTGCGACCGGCTTGGAGCACATGAACGTGTAGTCGAGAATCTTCGGCAGTTCCTCGACATCCTCCTGCCGATGGAAGTGGTAGGCAGGAATGAGGAGCTGTGCGAGCAGCGCCTTGGTATGCACGGCCATTTCCACCTGGCATGCAACGGGTTCGCCAGGCTCTCCGCGATAGGATACCAGCATGGGCAGCGGCATGCGGTAGAACTGGATTAGTGTTGCAAGCGTGTTGATCGTCACGCCAAGCGCCGTGTTCTGCATGATTATGGCGGAGCGTCGGCCACCCATCCACGCCCCGGCGCAAAGGCCCATGCCCTCGTCTTCCTTGTTGGAAGGCACATGGAGGATCTCGGGATGCCTGTCGATTTCCTCGATCACGCCGGCAAGCTGCTTGCATGGGACGGTTGTCACGAACCCGATCTCCGCGGCAACGAGATCGCCGGTTATCCGCTGGTGAATATTCACGTGAGCCCTCCTTCCGGGCAGAGAATGATCTTTGACGCATCCACTCGGCCAGCGCGGATGTCCCGAAACGCGTCGGCACCGTCGGCGAGAGGTCGCATCTCGGTCCAGTCAAGAGAGCCGAGGCGCCCGTCGAATATGGCCATGGCGGTGTCGCGAAAGTCCCGGGCCGCGTAGGCGTAGGTGCCGATGAACGTAATTTCCTGAAGTGTCAATCGACGGACGTCCAGACCACCCTCCGCCTCGCCGAGGCCGATATGCGTGATCACTCCGCCGGGTCGAACATGGGCTGATGCAGCCTTGCGTGTGCTTGCATAGCCCACGCCGTCGATCACGAGATCAAAAAACGTGTCCGAATTGAGGCCCTCCGGCGGAACGGCATCCATTTCGGACCGTTCCAGCGTGGCACGTCGTCCGGCATGCGGCTCGACGATCCTGATGCCAGCCACGCCCTGCGCTCTTGCCGCGAGTGCCGCACCAAGACCGATGGCGCCGCCGCCGAGAATTAGGGCGTTCTCCGGGAATTCACCGAGGGCGGCCAGTCCGAGGCGCACGGCATGCCAGCCGCATGCCATCGGTTCCGCCAGGGCCGCCTTTTCCATCGAAACATCCGCAGGCACTTCGACGAGGTTGTTCCTCGGAATCGCGACGCGTTCGGCAAATGCGCCTTCGCGCGGCGGCATTGAGATGATCTGGCGATCTACGCAGACATTGTCGCGTCCGGACTTGCAGGCCTTGCAGGTGCCGCAGGTGACCAGCGGGTTGATCGTTACGCGCCGCCCGTCATTTGGCCCGTCCACGACAATGCCGGCGGCCTCGTGTCCGAGTATCAATGGTGCAGGCCTCCGTTCGTCATGGCCGAGATAGGCGTGCATGTCGCTGCCGCAGATGCCAACGGATGCAATGCGAACGGTTTCGTCCTGGGGTCCGGGCACAGGGTCGGGCACGTCTCGAAACTCGATCGCTTCGGGGCCGGTATAGACGAGCGCCTTCACGGCTCGACACCGGCTTCTGGACGACGCGGCATCCCTTGCGGCTGCAGCCCGCTAGTCATTGGTACTCAGATCGAAATTCACGCCAGGAAAGTACTTGGCCAGCCGGATGTCGGCAGTTCGAGCATGCCCTTCCATGCCCTCGAGACGTGAAATGCGTGCAGTCGCTTCGGCTATTGGCCTCGATCCTTCGCGCGTCGCCCTTTGCCAAGTCACGATCTTCAGGAACTTGTGGACAGAAAGGCCGCCCGTGTAGGACGCGGCGCCCGAGGTTGGGAGAACATGGTTCGGTCCGGAAGCCTTGTCGCCGAATGCCACTGTAGTCTCCTCTCCCAGGAACAGCGACCCGTAACAGTTCAGGCGCGAGAGCCACCAGTCCGTGTCACTTGCCTGCACGGTAAGGTGTTCCGGCGCGTATTCGTCTGCGGTTGACGCCATCTCTTCGCGATCCTGGCAGAGGATGATCTCGGCATAGTTTCGCCAGGCAGCTTCGGCGTTCTCGCGATTGGTGTCGGGCAGAGTCGCGATCAGGTTCGGAACGATGGCCATCACCCTTTCCGCGAGCGCGCGATCATCCGTGACCAGCCAGACGGGCGAGTTGTAGCCGTGCTCGGCCTGTCCGACGAGATCGGCGGCCACGATGTCAGGGTCTGCATTGGCGTCCGCGAGGATGAGTGAGTCGGTTGGGCCAGCGAACATGTCTATTCCGACCTCTCCGAAGAGAATTCTTTTCGCCTCGGCCACGAACTGGTTGCCCGGGCCAACGAGAATACTTGCCTTTGGCAGCCCGAACAGCCCGAACGCCATGGATGCGACAGCTTGCACGCCACCCATGGCAAGAATTGTATCAGCGCCGGCAAGGTGTGCGGCATAGATTATTGAGGGTGCGATCCCCTGGCCGGGACGGGGAGGGGATGCGGCGACGACATGCCCGCATCCGGCGACCTTTGCGGTCGTGACAGTCATGATAGCGCTCGCGACATGGCTGTATCGACCGCCTGGCACGTAGCAGCCGGCAGCATGCACCGGAATCGCTCTTTGCCCGGCCACCAACCCCGGAACGACTTCAAGTTCCATGTCTTGAAGCGTGTCCTTCTGGGCCTCCGCAAAGCGGCGGACATTGTCGTGGGCAAACCGGATGTCGTCCTTGAGACGTCCGGGCACAGCCGCACGTGCCGCCTCGATTTCGTCGGGGGTGACAATGACGTTGCCGTCGTACCGGTCGAACCTCGCGGCGCACTCCATCGCGGTCGTGTCTCCGCCTGTCCTGATGGCGTCGAGAATGCTCTGGACGGCGTCGCGTACATCCTCTGAATCGGATGTTGAGGTCAACGTTGCCTTCTTGAGGTATTCTCTCTTCATTGGATGTCCTTGCCCTGCCTAACCTGCCGTCCAGCCGCCGTCGACGAGAAGGGATGTGCCGGTAACCATGGCTGACGCGTCGGAGGCCAGATAGACCGCTGCCCCCATGATGTCCTCGACCTCGGCTGGACGGTCCAGCTTGATCTTGTCCATGATCCAGGCGCGCCGTTCGGGATCCTCGAACGTTCTTCGGGTAAAGTCCGTCAAGACGAATGTCGGACAGATCGTGTTGATTCGGATCCGGTGAGTCGCCCATTCGATGGCCATTGCCTTGACCAATCCCTCGAGGCCGAACTTGGTTGCGCAATAGACTGCGCGTTCCTGTCCCCCGACATGTCCCATCTGGGAGGAAATGTGGATGATTGACCCACCTTGGCCTGCCTTGATCATGCCCTTTGCAGCACCAACCGAAAGAAAGTATGCGCCGCGGAGGTTCACGTTCATGACTGCGTCATAGTCCTCGGGCCGGGTATCCGTGGCCGGGCCGTGCCGGGCAATCCCGGCCGAGTTTAACACGATGTCGAACGGCGCTTGGGCGATAAGCGCGGCCGTCATGTCGTTCAGATCGGCCTGGTCGAATTCGAGCACTTCGGCGCTGCCCCCGCGATCTGCGATTTCGCCGACGGTTTCTTTCAGCTTGTCGACACGGCGGGCCGCCGCCACAACGTGCGCACCGGCCTCACCGAGTGCTGCGGCGCAGGCTCGTCCGATGCCGGACGACGCTCCCGTGACCAGCGCGCGCTTGCCATCCAGCCGAAACGAGGGAGTTGTGGGCAGTGCCATCAGATGCGTTCTAGATCACTCAAGGACGGATTTTCCGTGCCAGTCGCTATCAGGCGAATGCAGGGAATGCCAGTACCAGAAGGGGGGGTCTACATGCCCGCCTGCCACTTGCAGTCCATCAACTTCAACTCGGACCCGAGGTCGAGGATGATGCGGGCATGCCATGCGTGATTCCGGCGCGCATGCGAGTGGTTCTCGATGCCGGCGAGGCGCTTGAACGTTTTGCCCAAGAGTTTGACATCCCGTTGTGTCGATGTCCTGCCCGTCGGCCGTCTCCGTTGCGTACATGAATTCTGCGCCTAGTCGGTCGCACTGTAACAACTCTCACTCGGGGATATCGACTAGTTTGCCACGCGGGATTTCGCAGGCTTGATCGTACATCGGCAGCTGAACCAGTTCACCGGTCTGGCGTGATCCGTCCTTACAACGGACTTCGATTGATGTTCCAGGGCCGTGGTCGGGGCTGTCCATCAACGCTATTCCAATTCCGTACCCAAAAAACGGTGAAGTGGCACCTGCGGTGACCACACCTGCGGACGATCCGTTTACATAGACCGCGCCAGATATCAAGGGTTCACCGTCGGGACATTTGATCCCGTGCGAACGCCTTCCCTTGTCCGCCGATTCCAGAGCAGCCTTGCCAATAAAATCGACTTTGTCAGCATCGACAAACCTGCCCAAACCGGCCGCATATGGTGTTGTTGTTTCGTTGAAGTCTGATCCAGCGTTGAGAATTCCGGCTTCGATCCTGCGGATGTTCATGGCATCCAGGCCTAGGATTTCCATTCCGAATTCTGCACCAGCCTTTTGCAGATGCGCCCAAAGTGCTTCGGGGTCGTGATGCGGTTCTGTATAGAACTCCCACCCCAATTCATTGGTGTAACCCGTGCGCGTTACAACAACGTCTTGACCGCCCAAATTTACCTGGGTGCAGGCAAAGTAGGTGAATTTTTCTGGCAGGCCCCCAGCAGCAGCTTCCAATATCTTCAGGGAATTTGGTCCCTGGACTTGGCTGACAAAGACATCAGGATCTGTGATGGACACATCCATCACAGTGGCATGCGCCCGCGCCCAACTATAAAAATCACCGTCTGCCTGCGCGTACCAAAACCGTTTCTCTGCCAATCGCAGCAAGATACCATCCACCAATAGCCCGCCGTCTTCATAGCAGGCAAGACCATAGCCGCAGCGGCCCGCTTTCAATCGGGTAATGTCTTTGGTAAAAAGCTTGTCTAACAGAGCCTCCGCATCAGGTCCGCTGAATTCCAGCACATATTCACCGGTATGCAGTACTGCCGCCTGCCGGCGCAGCCGCCAATACCCTTCCTCAATTGTGTGATCATCAAAGCAAACGGCCATCAGCCGGCGATTGTAGACGCAGTAGTGCGCACCCTTTGGCCGTTCGTGTTCGTGATAGGGATGGCGCATAATGGAATAGTCCCATCCAGCGCCGGGTATGTCCTTAACGACACTGCGGGTCTTTCCGTCGCTCGATCGCAATTTGCGTCTCCCTGCGTCTTTCTAGAGGCCGACTGCGATCCTCAAGTACTTAGACACCTAGTCTTTAGCAAAGCCTGACCATTTAAGCCAAATGCACAACCGGACCGAATTTATGCTGTGAGGTGCTGCGAGGTCCAGAGCCAGGTGGCCTCCCCGTCGATGCTGAGGATCATGTGTCCGAGCCGGGCGGCATGCTCTCGTCGAAGAACGCGGCCATAGCTGGCCTGAGCGTTTGCCGGTGGATGCGGCCGCAGGCGAGAGCGATTCTTTGCCCGCTTACCGTGAGGCGGTACCGGTGTGAGATCGGCTGCCACGCGATCAGTCCCCGCAGGCGCAGCTGTCGCAGGTCGCGCCAGTCCCGTGCCGTCGCCGTCCGTCTGCCAGAGCTGCACGACCGCCTCAGACAGCTGGCGGTTACTGAATCCCGCGAGCAGGAAGGCATGCATCAGGAGAGCGATCAGCATGACCGGCAACAGCGGGTCGCCAAAACGCATGGCGGACACCCGGCGGTTGTCGACGACGGCGACGGCGGCGGTGCCTTGCCACGTGGACGAACTCGCGTTATAGAATGTTTGTCAGGGTTATCGCGTTTGAGCCTGAGGGATCGCGCTGACCGTCGCAATGCTCGAAATGGGCTGGGACGTCGGTGAGAGCTTGTTTTGTTGCCTTTTGGTCCGAACGCAGGAAATTGATTTCCAGACACGACCGCCTTGTAGTTCAAATGCGATCGTCCTGATCTTTGCGAGGCAGGCCCCACATGAGGGTTACCGCTAAGTGTTGATGCCCGAATGAATTGTCGCGCTGGAATTGCCACGACCGCTTTCGCCCTGACTGCGGGTGTGTCGGACGTCGACGCACAGAGCGTGGAAACCTTTGCCCCGGCATCATTGGAGGAGTTGGTCAAGGAGGGCGCAAGCGTTTACCGGAGCCGGTGCGCCGAATGTCACGGGCTGAACGGAGAAGGCCAGTGGCAGGACCATGATGCCGCACCACGGCTTGCCGGGAAACTTGCTCCCCTGTCGGTAGAGAGAATTGCACTTCTGATCATCCAGGGCGGTTCGTACATGCCGCGATTTGACAGCCTGACCCATCGGGAAATAGCTGCTGTCGCCACCTTTGTCCGGAATTCGTTCGGCAACAATCACGGTATCGTATCAGAAGAGGAAGTTGCCGGGCATCGTTGAGAGCAGTGGTCTCTGCGGGCCTTGCCGTCGTCACAGGCGTGCCCTTTCGGCGCCCCAATACCAAGATCGTTGACGCGGCAAGGAACGACTCGCCAAGGACCGTACGAGTGTAGCCGTTGCATTTGCCACGGTCTGTCTGGATTCGGGTGATCCAATCCAGAACTCGACCGACGGCACTATGCTGGAGACGCAATGACCTATTCGAAAAGGGTTACCCTTAAGCAACTCCGGTACTTTGCGCGAATCGTGGAATTGGGGAGCATATCTCGTGCATCGCGGGACTTGAACATTGCGCAGACCGCGCTTGGTCTGCAGGTGCGTGCGCTTGAGGAAAGCCTTGGCGCGAGATTGCTGCTGCGTCATCCAAAGGGTGTTCGTGCAACCGAGCAAGGCCAATTCGTCTATGAGCGTTCGATCGAGATCTTGAGAGGCGTGGATGATCTGAACGAACGCCTGCAGAACTGGTCAGACGAGAAACCTCGGGACATTTGGCTCGGGCTTGACTCGTGCCTGATTGGCGCGATCGGCACACAGGCTTTGGTGAAGCAGGACAAGTGGATCCCCGGG
>JAJEGW010000103.1 GCA_022819605.1 Silicimonas sp.
CCACCCAGGGGCTGCTGCGTGACGAGACTGTACGGACCCGTGGACCGCGCGTGAATCTTGTCGTCCACGAGGTGGTGCAGCTTCAAAAGGTACTTGATGCCCACGGTCACGGGCCGCGCGAACTTCTCGCCGGTCCGGCCATCGTAGAGTTCTGACTGGCCGCTTTCGGAGAACCCGGCCCGCACCAGCGCATCGTTGACATCCGCCTCCTTCGCGCCGTCAAACACCGGCGTGGCAATGGGCACGCCCCGGGTTGCGTTCTCGGCAACCTGGATCAGGCCTTCTTCACCCAGATCCTTGATGCCTTCGCTGAAGACTTCGTCGCCGTAGGCAAATTTCATCGCGTCTCGGACAGGCTTCATGTTGCCCTTGCGACGATATTCCTGAAGCGCATCGTCAATCTGGATGCCGAGGCCGCGAGATGCCCATCCCATGTGGGTTTCCAGGATCTGGCCCACGTTCATCCGCGACGGCACGCCAAGCGGGTTCAGCACGAAATCGACTGGCGTGCCATCCGCAAGGAACGGCATGTCCTCCATCGGGACCACCTTCGAGATCACGCCCTTGTTGCCGTGGCGTCCGGCGACCTTGTCGCCCGGCTGCAGCTTGCGCTTCACGGCGACGAAGACCTTGACCATCTTCATCACGCCTGGCGGCAGGTCGTCACCGCGCCGAACCTTTTCGACCTTGTCCTCGAATCGGTGCTCGAGAGCGGCCTTCTGCGAATCGAACTGCGCGTTCAGCGCCTCGATAGCTTTCGCGACACTTTCGTTGCCAATCGCAAGTTGCCACCATTGCCCTCGCGACAGCTCCGCAAGCAGGTCTTCGGTGATCTTCGACTTGGGATTGACGCCTTTGGGGCCCCTAACCGCAATCTTGCCAAGGATCATCTCCTTGAGGCGTGCATAGGTGTTGCGTTCTAGGATCGCGAGCTCGTCGTCCCGGTCGCGGGCAAGCCGCTCGACTTCCTCTCGCTCGATCTGCAGCGCCCGCTCGTCCTTCTCGACTCCGTGACGGTTGAAGACCCGCACTTCGACGACGGTCCCGAAGTCGCCCGGTGGCAGCCGCAGCGACGTGTCACGCACGTCGGACGCCTTTTCCCCGAAGATGGCGCGCAAGAGTTTCTCTTCCGGCGTCATCGGGCTTTCGCCCTTGGGCGTGATCTTGCCCACCAGGATGTCTCCGGAGCCGACCTCTGCGCCGATGTAGACGATGCCGGCCTCATCGAGGTTTCGAAGCGCTTCTTCGCCGACATTCGGAATGTCGCGAGTGATTTCCTCCGGGCCGAGCTTGGTGTCCCGGGCGGAGACCTCGAATTCCTCGATGTGCACGGAGGTAAAGACGTCGTCGCGCACGATCCGCTCGGAAATCAGGATCGAGTCTTCGTAATTGTAGCCGTTCCACGGCATGAAGGCGACGACCACGTTCTTGCCGAGCGCAAGTTCGCCGAGTTCGGTCGAGGGTCCGTCGGCAATCACTTCGCCCTTGGCGACGCCGTCTCCGACCTTCACCAGCGGACGCTGGTTGATGCACGTGTTCTGGTTCGACCGCTGGAACTTCCGCAGGCGGTAGATGTCGACGCCGGGATCCCCCGGCTCCAGTTCCTCGGTGGCACGAACGACGATCCGCTGCGCATCAACCTGGTCGATGACGCCCGCGCGCCTTGCCATGATGGCAGCACCCGAATCACGCGCCACGACCTCCTCGATGCCGGTGCCGACGAGAGGCGCTTCCGCCTGAAGAAGCGGCACGGCCTGTCGCTGCATGTTCGATCCCATGAGCGCCCGGTTCGCATCGTCGTTCTCGAGAAACGGGATCAGCGAGGCGGCGACCGACACCAGTTGCTTTGGAGAGACGTCGATCTGGTCCACCTGCTCGGTCGGAGTCAGGCTGTACTCGCCAGCACGCCGTGTGTTCACCATCTCGTTCTCGAACCTGCCCTTGCTGTCGAGCTTGGCATTGGCCTGCGCCACGACGTGCCGCATTTCCTCGGTGGCCGACATGTACGTGACCTCGTCCGTCACCTGGCCGTTCTTGACCTTGCGGTACGGCGTCTCGATGAATCCGTACTTGTTCACGCGGGCGAATGTCGCAAGCGAGTTGATCAGGCCGATGTTCGGACCTTCCGGCGTTTCGATGGGACACATCCGGCCGTAGTGGGTCGGATGGACATCGCGCACTTCGAAACCTGCGCGTTCGCGGGTCAGGCCTCCCGGACCGAGCGCCGACAGGCGCCGCTTGTGCGTGACTTCGGAGAGCGGGTTCGTCTGGTCCATGAACTGCGACAGTTGCGATGACCCGAAGAATTCGCGCACTGCCGCCGCCGCGGGTTTCGCGTTGATCAGGTCCTGCGGCATGACGGTGTCGATCTCGACGCTGCTCATGCGCTCCCGGATCGCGCGTTCCATCCTGAGCAGGCCCACGCGGTACTGGTTTTCCATCAATTCGCCGACCGAACGGACGCGGCGATTGCCGAGATGGTCGATATCGTCAATCTCGCCCTTGCCGTCCCGCAGTTCGACAAGAGCCTTGACGCAAGCCACGATGTCTTCCGCGCGGAGCGTACGCACCGTGTCCTCGGCATCAAGATCAAGGCGCATATTCATCTTCACGCGGCCGACGGCCGAAAGATCATAGCGCTCCTTGTCGATGAAGAGCGTGTCGAAGAGCGCGCTGGCGTCGTCCACGGTCGGAGGCTCTCCCGGGCGCATGACGCGATAGATGTCCATGAGCGCGGTGTCCCGGTTCATGTTCTTGTCCGCCGCCATGGTGTTGCGGATATAGGGGCCTACCGTGACGTTATCGATGTCGAGAACCGGGATTTCGATGATTCCGGCATCCATCAGTTCCTTCAGCGTGCCGCCCGTGGCTTCGCCGTCCTTGTCAACTTCCCAGGTCAGTTCGTCCCCGGCCTCGACGTAGATCGCGCCGGTCTCCTCGTTGATGATGTCCTTGGCGGCAAAACGGCCGATGATCTGGTCAAACGGCACCAGAAGATCCGTGATCTTGCCCTCGTCGACGATCTTCTTGACGGTTCGTGGCGTGACCTTCTCACCCGCCTTGGCGAAGGTCCGGCCGGTCTTGGCATCTACGAGATTGAAAGCCGGTCGCGTGCCACGCACACGCTCGGGGAAAAACGTGGTCACCCAGCCCTTGTTTTTCCGGTACTTGAACTCGACGGTGTCATAGTAGGCATCCATGATGCCTTCCTGATCCATGCCGAGCGAATAGAGCAGGGTCGTCACCGGAAGCTTCCGGCGACGGTCGATGCGGGCATGAACGATGTCCTTGGCGTCGAACTCGAAATCGAGCCAGGAGCCGCGATAGGGAATGATCCGGCAAGCAAAGAGCAGTTTGCCGCTGGCGTGGGTCTTGCCCTTGTCATGGTCGAAGAAGACGCCAGGCGAGCGGTGCATCTGGGAAACGATTACGCGCTCGGTGCCGTTTACGACGAAGGTTCCGTTCGAGGTCATCAGCGGCATGTCGCCCATGTAGACGACCTGCTCCTTGATGTCCTTGACCGACTTGGCGCCAGTATCCTCGTCCGCATCGAACACGATGAGACGAAGCGTCACCTTGAGCTGCGCCGAGTAGGTCATGTCGCGCTGCTGGCACTCTTCGACATCGTATTTAGGCTCTTCCAGTTCGTAGTCGACGAACTGCAGTTCGGCGGTTTCGCCGAAATCCTTGATCGGGAAGACCGACTGGAAGACGCCCTTGATGCCTTCGCCGTCCATAGGCTCGGGCTGGTCACCCGAATTCAGGAACAGGTCGTATGAGGATTTCTGAACCTCGATGAGGTTCGGCATTTCCAGAACTTCGCGGATCTTGCCAAAATACTTGCGGAAACGCTTTTGGCCAATAAACGTCGTTGCCATGGATGATGGATCTCCGGTTCAATCATGGGAGCGAGACCAGTTGGGCGCCGCCTCGCACCTGATTTGGATAGTTCCGTTTCCATACCTGAGAAGCCTCCCACGGCTCCTCGCCCGAAACAGCAGACTACCCCATCAAAGCAGGATGCATCCTGCTTTGAGAGGGTGGTCAATCTTGAACTTTGTTGACGTAGTGCCTGTTCATCGAATCACGTCGCCGCCTCCCTATCAACCGAAGCGCCTTCTTTCAACCGATTCTTCGTTGCAAGACGAATGAAATTTGCCCCAGGGAAGTTCTGGCGCTCCGCCGCCGGAAGTTTCCCGAAGAAGCCGTGACGGGTTCCCAATCCATGCGTTCCCATGCCGATGAAGATACAGGGAAGCATCCATGTTTTGAGTCAAGCCCGGATCCGGGCTTTTTCGGTGGTTTTCGGTGATCCCGATCCGGGTTTTCCACATTCCTGTCCACAGGCGGGCCGACCACGCTTCCCTACGGATCCGATGATCCAAGGGCGTTTCGGTCCAACCCGTCCTGCGGGGCTAGGCCCCGCTCCGCCGCCGCCAGGCCTGGCGGCGGCGGTCCCGGCACAGGAATGAACCGGGGATGCGGCGGCATGCAAGCGACGGGTTTTCCACAGGATTCCGCCTGCAACTTATCCACAGCCACCTCCTCTGTTCA
>JAJEGW010000072.1 GCA_022819605.1 Silicimonas sp.
CAGGCCTGGCGGCGGCGGTCCCGGCACAGGAATGAACCAGGGAGGCGGCGGCATGCAAGCGACGGGTTTTCCACAGGATTCCGCCTGCAACTTATCCACAGCCACCTCCTCTGTTCACTTCTGATTCTCCGATCATACGAGGGCGTCGCAGTGAATGTGCTTGTTGCAGGGGGGGCGATGACGCCGTTCAATCGCCGCAAGGACGGCAGTTCCTGGCGTGACTGGTGCCGCGATGCGTTCGTGGGAGCACTTGCCGACGCGGCGCTCGAGAAGTCCGCGATCGACGCGCTTGTCGTCGCTTCGGAGAGCGACTTCTTCACGCTGCAACTCAATCCGGCGAGCATGATTGCAGACACGATTGGACTTGTCGGCTGCCGGTCCTGCCGAGTCGAGGGAGGGGGTGCGTCCGGGCATCTGGCCGTTCATGCGGGAATGGCGATGGTGCTTTCGGGGCAGGCGCGCCGGGTTGCCGTAGTCGGAGTCGAGGCCTCGGCGTCTCACCTTGACGGAAAGACTGTAGGAATCCTCCTCTCGCATTCCTTCGATTCCTGGACAGACGGGTTCACCGGTGTCAGTTCGACTTCCATATATGCACTTTCGGCAATGGCATTCATGGAACGAACCAGGGCAACTGTGAATGACCTGGCAGCTGTCGCGGTCCGCAACAGGCAAAACGCGCGGGCGAACCCAAATGCACATCTGCCGCTGGACATCCGCGAAGAGGATGTCGCCGTTTCCCCGGTCGTATCTTCGCCATATCGCCGACTTGATTGCTGCCCACTGAGCGACGGAGCAGCCTGTGTAATCCTGTCCCGACCGGAGGATCTTCCGAACACTGGCGCGATGAGCGTTCGAATCTCTGGAACCGGCGCGGCCAGCGATCGGGCACGATTGGGCGACCGGGCCGACCCGGGTCGGTTTCGCGCCAAGGAAACCGCGGCAAGGCGTGCGCTCGCGGCGGCAGGAATCACGGCGGAGGCGATCGGAGTGGTCGAGGTCTACGACAGTTATTCGGGAGCCCAGTTGCAGGCACTGGAGGCACTCGGTCTCACTTCCGATGTCGTGGCCGACGAGCGCGCCGGGAGGTTTGCAAGCTGTGGCGAGTTGCCCGTGAACCTGTCCGGTGGGCTGCTTGGCCAAGGAGCACCTGTCGGAGCTACCGGCGTCGCGCAGGTGCTGGCGACGGCACAGCAACTGCTTGGGTCGTTTCCGGGCCTGAACCCCCGATCGGGACCAAAATACGGGTTGGTTGATTCACATGGCGGCATTGCAACGACCTGCGCCGTCAGCGTACTGGAACTTCTGTGACAAAGCATCGCCTGACACTGGACCACAGCCTGCCGAAGGGCCGTCTCACTCCCTATTTCGAGGCACTTGCCCAAGGCAAGGCCCTGGCTGAATGTTGCAGCTCCTGCGGTCGCGTGCAGTTTCCGCCTGGTGGCATCTGCGGGCGGTGCGATACAGCGGATCTCGCATGGACCTTCCTTTCGGGCGATGCTGTCGTGATCCACAGGACCGACACTTCAGATCGGGCATTCGCGCTCGTTCGCTTCGAAGGTGCGAAGAACTCGGCAGTCGTCGCGATCGCCAATCCCGATGTCCAGTCCAGCCGGGCCAGGCTGGTGATTTCGCCTGCAAGCGCGCAAGGGCTGACCATTGAGCTGAATGGCAAGGGGAACGAGCATGTTTGAGGACTGGTCGAACGAGCGGCTGTCGCGAATCGGTCTGAAGCGGGGCGCAGGCGGAATCGAGATCCACATTCCTGGCAACAGCAACCTCTATGGAATGACGGTTGGTGCACAGATTAAAGCCGGACGAGGCCTTGCCCCGGCAATGGTCTTCGAGCGCGATGACGGAACCCTGGAGCATTGGAACTTTGCCGAGGTGGATGCCTCGGCAACCGCTCTGGCCGCGAGACTTCGGCAATTGGGCGCCGGTCCCGGGGAGCCGGTCGGCATACATACGGGAATGCGTCCCGAAACGGCAATCGCTCACATGTCCGTATGCAAACTTGGTGCGGTGGCGGTGACGTTGTCACAGCTCTACGGCCCGGACGCATTGTCACATGCACTGAACGACTGTGGCGCAAGGTTCCTCCTGACAACGGAAGATGGCTGGGCAACTCACCGGACGTCGGCACGGACAACATTGCCACAGCTTGAGACGGTGCTGGTTTCCGAGACGTTCGGGACAGAGGAAGACTTGCGTGAGGTGATATCCAACAGGTCGCCGACGCTATTCGAGCCAGACTTCGGCAGGGCCGATGATCTGGCATTGTTGATGTACACTTCGGGGTCTACCGGAATGCCCAAGGGCATAAGGCACGCGCACAGGGTGTTGGCTTCCTACCGCCCGTCAATCAACCTCTTTTATGACCTTGCGCTTTTCGACGCGGACGCGGTTTTCTGGTCACCTGCTGACTGGGCCTGGGTGGGCGGACTGCTCGACATGTTGTTCCCGGCTTGGCTGGCCGGGAGGCCGGTGGCAACCTCCGAAGCACGCTTCGGTGCCGACTGGGCCTTTGATTTCATGGCGCGGCACAAGGTTACTCACACCTTCTTGACGCCTACGGCGATCAAGCGGTTGGCGGAGACACCGGATCCGCGCGCCCAACACGATCTTGTCCTGCGCGTGATCTGTACTGGCGGAGAGGCCTTGGCCGCCGACACGCTTGCATGGGCGGAAGACCGTCTGGGCGTGGTCTGCAACGAGTTCTACGGCTTGACCGAGGTCAATCACCTGATCGGCAATTGTGCTGCACTCTACCCGCGTCGCCCCGGCAGCATGGGCATCGCCTATCCAGGCCACAAGGTTCTGCTGGTGGATTCCGAAGGCAGCGAAGTGAATCCCGGCGAACCTGGAGAGATTGTTACGCCGGCAAACGCACCGACCCGTTATCTCGGCTATCTGAACGCGCCTGAGAAAGAGGCCGATTTGCGGCTCGGCCCCTGGATGCGGACACGCGATCTCGCGGTGCAGGACGAAGACGGCTACTTTTGGTACAAGGGCAGGTCCGACGACCTGATCAAGTCCTCGGGCTTTCGCATCGGACCAACCGAGATCGAGGAGTGCCTGATCGCCCATTCAGCCGTGGCGGAAGCCGCGGCGATTGCCAAGCCCAATGCGGAACGTGGCTCGATCGTGAAGGCTTTCGTGCGCTTGTCCAAAGGCTATGAGGCGGGCGAGGAGCTGTCGCATGCGCTCAAGGCGCATGTCCGTGAGCGGCTTGCCGCCTACAAGGCCCCACGCGAAATCGAGTTTGTCGAGGAGTTTGAGATGACCTCGTCAGGCAAGGTCAACCGCAAGGTATTGCGCCTTCGCGAGCAGGCATTGGCCGCCAAATGATTTGACATAATCAATCTGTATCTACTAATCATTTCGAAAACAGGATGGAATTCATGAAATTCGGAATTCACGCCGGGATTTGGATGCAAGAGTGGACCGACGATCCGGTACCTCTGTTCGAGCGCGCCGCCACGATCGGGTTTGACGGGGTCGAAGTGTCGCTTCTGGGAATTGATCTGGGCGAGGCGCCCGTGCTGCGCCGAGCAGCGGAACGGGCCGGCATATCGCTGACCTGTTCAACAGGCCTTGGCACCTCCGAGGATCCGACTTCAGGCGACCCCGAAGTGCGCGCCGCTGCTCGTGCAGCATTGCGTAGGGCGATCCAGATCACGGCCGAACTTGGTTCGCCGTCCTTGGCCGGAGTGGTTGCCGCTCCTTGGGGCATGTTCGACCCGCTGCGCAAGCCGGAACGAGCCCGGCGCGCCGCCGAGACACTCGGTCGCATGCAGCCGGTGCTGGAGGATATGGGCGTTGTCCTCGGGATCGAGGCGATCAACCGGTTCGAAACCGACCTGACCTGCACCGCCGAGGAGGCCGTGGCAATTGCCGAGGCAAGCGGTGCGGAAAACGTCGGCGTTTTGCTCGACACCTTCCATATGAATATCGAGGAAAAGAACCCGCCTGCCGCGATCCGCGCCAGCAGAGAAAAGCTGGTGCACTTCCATGTTTCCGATTGCGACAGGGGTGTGCCGGGAAGTGCCAGGTATGATTTCAATGCCGACGCGAAAGCGCTTCGGGACATCGGTTACCGGGGCTGGATCGTGGCGGAGATGTTCGTCCGCCCAGGCTATCCTAGCAGCCGCGACCTGAACATTTGGCGGGACATCGAACCGGATGCCGACCACGCCGCCGCCGAGGCTTTGGATTGCATGAAGAGAGTCTTTGTCGATGTCGGCTGAAAGGTACTTTCGTGCCCTTGACGAGGCAGCAGGTTCCAAGATGCAGGAGTTGAATGCATTGGACGCTGCCATTGGCGATGGCGATCACGGATCAACGCTTGTGCGTGGCCTGGCGCGGGCGGCCACGGCCGCGGACGGAAAGCGCGCAAAGGCGTTCATGCGGGCCTCGGGCGGCGCTTCTGGAACGCTCTTCGGACTGGTTTTGCATGAAATCGAGCGGCACTTGGATGACGGCGACGATTTGGCAAAGGGACTGGAGCGCGCCTGCGCCAGGATTTGCGATCTGGGTGAGGTTCGGCCAGGCGACAAGAGCCTGGTCGATTCACTCGCTCCGGCAGCCGGGGCACTCGCGGACGGAATGTCATTTGCTGAAGCCGTTTCGGCAGCTGAAGCGGGACGGGACGCGACCCGAGACATGCGCGCCAATTGCGGCCGCGCGCGACATATCGAAGGCGGTGGCGTGGGGCATCTCGATCCGGGCGCGGTCTCCTTGGTACTGATACTTGAGACGCTCGCCCGGGAGTACGGTTCGTGAAGAAGTTGTTCAACGATCCGGCAACAATGGTCGACGACATGATCGACGGATTCGTCAGCGCCTTCCCTCACGTCCGTCGGGGTGCACTTGATCCGCGCATTGTCGTGCGTCAACGAAATCGCAAAGATCCGGATGAATTGGTGACACTGCTGATCGGCAACGGCTCCGGTCACGAGCCGATCGCGATGGGTTTCGTCGGCCAGGGAGTTCTTGACGCCAACGTGGTCGGAGACGTGTTTGCAGCGCCTTCAGCCGACCTGATCCTTGACGGAATTCGCGAGGTCAACGGGGCGGCTGGCACGATCCTGCTGATTTCCCGACACTCCGGCGATGTCATTAACGGTCGTGCCGCAACGATGCTGGCCGAGGAAGTGGGCATGAAGGTTGTGCCCCTCCTTATGTATGACGACATCTCGGCGGCCCCGCCCGAACGGCGGGCTGACCGGCGCGGCGCTCCGGGGACAATGTTCATATACAAGATTCTTGGTGCGGCGGCCGAGGCGGGATGGCCCTTGGAACGCCTGACGCAACTCGGTGAAGACGTGCGCGAACGCACCGTCACGCTCGCTGCAGCGGTCTCACCGGGAAATTCTCCTCTGACCGGGCAGCCGATGTTCGGCCTGCCGGATGACGAGATCTATCTGGGGATGGGCGTGCACGGTGAGCCTGGCATGGGAAGGGTCAAGACCGGGCCTGTTCGAATTCTGGTCGAAGAGATGATCCGACGCCTCCTGGATGACCGGCCCATCGCGGCGGGTGGGCGGGCAGCCGTCATCGTCAATGGCATGGGCGGGACGACGATGATGGAGTTGCTGACAGTATGGGCGGAAACAGTGAAGTTATTGGCTTCGCGCAACGTTCGGGCGATTGCGCCGATGATCGGCAGTTTTGTGACGACGCAGGAAACGGGCGGTTTCTCGATTTCGCTGTTCGAGCCGGACGACGAGATGTTGAGACTCTGGTGCGCACCGTCGGACACGCCGGCATTTCCGAAAATTGAACTGACGGACGAGTGCCCGGCATGACCTCCGCGCTGGCCTTAACCGACCATCAGCCGATCTGCGGTATCGCGGTGGACATGGGCAGCGGTCTCGGTGCCGCCCTGCGCGATGCCCGGGGTGATGCCGCGCAGGACGACGATCTGTTCACCTTCAAGCGCATTGTTGCAGATACGATGAGCCGCGCCGCAACGACGCTGCTGGTGGACGCGGAATACGGACCCGATCTGCTGGCGTCCATTCATGCGCCCTGTCTGCCGATACTGGCCTACGAAGCGGACGTCTACCGGATCGCGGAAGAAGACCGGATCACGGTTCTTCCGGATAACTTGAGGATATCGGACTACGCCAGTCTTGGCGTCAGCGTGTTGAAGTTCTTTCTCTACTACGCTCCCGATGATGAACCTGGGATCAATCTCAGGAAGCAAGCGCTGGTTCGGCGGATTGGAGAGGAATGCAGGGTCAAGGGAGTCCAGTTTCTGTTCGAACCCCTTGTCTATGACCGCTCGGTGCCTGACACCGCTTCCGCGGCGTTCGCGCAATTGAAGCCTTCGCTGGTTGAGCGGGCGACCCGCGTCTTTGCGGCCGCTGAGTTCTGTGTTGATTTTCTCAAGGTCGAGTTTCCAGTGAGCTTGCGGCATGTGGAGGGGATCGGGGAACCCACCATGTCGGTGGCGGAGGCGGACCATGCCATTCGCGCTGCTGCCGAGGCCGCCGGAAACATCCCGATCCTGTATCTGAGCGCAGGGGTGACATTCCGCCAGTTCGAGGCCGGCCTGAAGATGGCACGGAGTGCCGGCGTGAGACCGGCCGGTTTCATGTGCGGTCGCGCCGCTTGGAGCGATGCGATCGAAGTTTTCGGAACCAAGGGGAAGGACGCCACGACGCGCTGGATGGCGAGCGAAGGCTTGCGGCGGCTGGAGCGTCTGGCGGAGGCGGTGCGATGACCATGCCGATGTCCTCTCGAAAGGCTGCTCAATTTGCGGACAGGCTGACGATGCCGCGGGTTTCCGGAGTTGTCTCTTTCGACGGCGCGAAGCAAGCCAGAAACGGGCAGGGAGCACCATATCATGATGCGAACCTCTCCCGGTTCGGGATGACTTGGCGAAGAGGGAGAATCCCTGTCTTATGAACTCGACCGGTTACATTGCAGGTGCGGAGACATGAACAAGCCCGTCACTCCGAAATACATGGTCGTCCACGACGAGATATTGAAACGCCTGAAGTCGAACCACTACTCGGTCGGCACCAGGCTGCCGTCGGAGGAGTCGCTGGCCGGAACCTTCAAGGTGAGTCGGGTAACGATCCGCAAGTCCTTGGAAATGCTGGTGGATGCCGGGTACCTCGCCTCCCGGCAGGGCAGTGGTTATCACGTCGACTGCCTGTCACCGCAGCGGGAAACGTGCCTTGCGTCCTTTACCGACGCGGTGCTGCGCAAGGGCCGGGTTCCAGGTGCGAGACTGATCAGCATTGACGTGCCCCATCCTGATCCGCCCGCAGACGTTACGGAAGTCTTCGACGCTCCGGTCGCGCGCATCCACCGCCTGAGGACGGTAGATGGCGAACCGGAGTTGCTGGTCAGCACATGGGTTCCGACGATTCTGGTTGCGGGCCTCGCACCGGACGCGTTCCCCGAGGTCGGACCCGACCAGTCGATCCTGCGCATCCTTTCCGACCGTTTCAACCTTGCCTGGTCCCGTGCCTGCGAGACCGTTCACCCTTGCGCCACGTCGAATGACGTCGCAGAGCATCTAGGCATCGAGCCAGGAACCCCGATTCTGTCTGTGGCCTGTACGGCATTTGACGACACGGATTTGCCTGTCTTCCACGATCAGGTGTTTCGCGCGACTCCAATAGTGTTCAACCTTTCAGGGTCGGTCAGGAAGACCGATCCGATCTAATCCCGGAGAAACAATGACCCTGACAGTCGGAATCATAAGGGCGTCCTTGCCGAGCTACTTCCCCGAACGACATGGTGTCTTCGAAGCCTGCCTCGGGGCCGTCGAGGAACTCGTGACCGCTGTGGACGGTCAGGTGGCCGTTGCGCCGAATATCCCGATGGACGGCGCCGGTGCCCGCGAGGCCTTGGAACACTGTCGGGCACAGGGGGCCGGATTCGTACTTCTGATCCACGGCGGCTTCACCATGGGTGACGTGGCGCGGGAAGTCGCGATGGGTGAAATGCCAATGGGGGTGTGGGCAACTCCCGAGCCAACGCATGAGAACGACATCCAGCTCAACAACTTCGTTTCGCTCAATATGAGCCTGTCAATCGCACGTGGCGTTCGCGACCTCTCCGGGAATCCGGTTCAGTGGTATTTTGGCGCTCCAGAGGATCCCGCTCTACGCGATCGCTTGTCACGCAGCCTTCGGGCACTGTCTGCCAGGGAACGGCTGAAGGGGGTACGAATCGGGGTGGTCGGCGGATTGGCCCCGACCTTCTACAACATGGACGTGTCCTGCGATGCACTGGCTCGCCAACTTGGAGTCGAGCCCGTGCATGTGGACATTCATCGAATGGTCGAAGCCATGGCCGCCGCGAATGGCAGTGAGGTCGAGACCGAGATTGCGGCGATGGGGGCATCCGGCGAAATTCAGGGCGTGTCCGATGAGCAGATGGCACTGACCGCCCGTGCGGCGTTGGCACTGCGCAAGATTGCCGACCTAGACGGCTATGACGGCCTGGCGGTGTCCGACTGGCCCGCCCTCCAGGAAATTCCGGGCATGCATCCTGGTGCCGCCTTCAGCTGGCTTGAGGAGAAAGACAACATGGCCATCGCGTCGGAAGGCGACGTGCTCGGGACGGTCACTCAGATGGTGGTGCGGTCGATTACCGGAAGGGTCGGCAGTTTGCTGGACATGACCTCGCCGCAGTTTTCCAGCGACCGCATCCTGATGTGGCATGGCGGCGGCGGGCCGCTCTACATGGCCGGGGACGGTCGGGTCGCGTGGATCAATCACCCGATGATCGGGCGTGGCACGCAGGAAGGGCCGAAATTCGGAGCGATTGCGGACTTCGAATTCGTCGACGGGCCACACTCCGTGCTGCGCGTTGCCCGTAGCGGAACCGCTGCATTCGCCGTCGAGGGCGAAGTCAGGGCAATGGGCGAGTCAGGCTTTACCGGGTGTCGCGGCTGGGTGACCGGATTTTCTGATCGCGGTCAGGCCTGCAGCGCGGAAGACGTCGTGACGAGCGTCATGGAGCACGGGCTGGAGCACCACTTCGTACTGGTTCCGGGGTTCTGGGCGGACGACTTTCTGGAATTTGCCGCGTGGACCGGAATGGAGCATTTGCCCGTGATTCAGGCACATGGCGGATTGTCTTCACGCACTGGCCGAAAATGTTGACTCGAACCCCGGCCTATGTAGATTTGTCGATACAAATTGAGATATACAGAAATTCTCCCGGGAGAAATGGGTGACCCAGGTCCGGCTAGACTCGGTCAGGAAGCAGTTCGGCAACTTCGTTGCCATCGAGAACCTTGATCTGGACATTTCCTCAGGCGAACTCGTTGCTTTGCTCGGACCTTCCGGTTGCGGAAAGACGACCACGCTCAGGATGATCTCGGGGCTGGAACGACCCAGCAACGGCGCAATCTTTTTCGACGGCAAGGATGTGTCCGAACAAGCCGTTCAGGATCGCAACGTGGGCATGGTGTTCCAACGATACGCGCTGTTCCCGCACATGACCGTGGAAAAGAACGTCGCCTTCGGCCCCAGCGTAAGAGGCGAGTCAAAGGCAGAGATCGCCAGAAGGATCGACGAGATACTGGAGGTGGTGCAACTGACCCCGTTCCGGACCAGGTTTCCGGCACAGTTGTCGGGCGGGCAAATGCAAAGGGTGGCCGTCGCACGAACGCTGATCACCAAGCCATCAATTCTCATGATGGACGAGCCGCTCGCAAATCTTGATACCAAGCTTCGAGTGGAAATGCGGCGCTTCATACGCGACCTGCAACAGCAGTTCGGCATCACGACCATATTCGTCACCCACGACCAGATCGAGGCAATGGAACTGGCTGATCGCGTGGCGGTCATTTTTGACGGGCAACTCGCGCAATACGACACGCCCGAGCGCATATATCGCTACCCGAGATCACTTGATGTTGCGGATTTCATGGGTGCGACGAACATTTACCCCGGCAAGCTCCTGTCCCGAAACAGGGTCAAAACCGCCCTGGGCGAATTCGACTGCCAGCATCAGAATGACCGGTCCGTCGGTGACCCCGTGCATGTTCTGCTCAGAGCCGAGGCGCTGGACATAAGCACGGGGCCATTCACCTCGGAGGGCTCAGGATTGCGGGGCCGCATCAGGGCACGGGATTTCTTCGGTGCCAGTGTCACATACAGGGTTACATGCAACGATCAGGAAATCGATGTCACCGAGAATGCCCGTCGAATGCTCGACGTTGGCGACAATGTCCAGCTTGAGATCGCGCCGGAGCAAGTATGGCTGCTAAGTGCGTGAAACCAGAGAATAGACAACTTCAAATCCTGAGGAGGAAAATGATGAAACCAAATGTCTCGATATTCAGCCTTGTCGCGGCCTGCGCCGCCACATCTGTCTGGGCCGCTGACCCGGACGACGCGGCGTTTCGCGACGCGTTCTTGTCCGGCAACGCCGATTGGGCGGCGGTCGAGGCTCGCGCCGCCGAAGAAGGAGGCGTCAACATCTACTACTGGGGCGGCAACGACCTTCTGAACATCTGGATGGACCGTGTCGTCGCGCCAGCCATGGCCGAAATGGGCGTAACGCTGAACCCGGTACGGATCACGGGCACCAAGGATGCCGTTGACCTTGTGCTTGCCGAAAAGCACTCCGGCAAGGGCATTGGCCAGGGCAGCGTCGACATGATCTGGATCAACGGCGAGAACTTCGCCACTCTGAAGCGTCAGGATGCACTGTTCGGCAGCTTTGCCCAAAGCCTTCCGAACTCGGTGAATCTGGAATGGGACGAGAGCGATCCGAGGGCAATGCTGAACGTGCGTGACTTCGGCGTTCCCAACGATTCGGCCGAGGTTCCCTGGTCAGGCGAGCAGTATGTCTGCGCCGTCAATTCGGCGCGCGTGGCGGACGAGGACGTGCCATCGACATTTGCCGAGTTGAAGAGCTACCTGGAGGCCAACCCGGGCAAATTCACATATGTCAAGCCGCCACACTAACTGGGCAACACGTTTGTTCAGGAGGCGGTCTACGCACACAACCCTGACGGCACGGGTGCCACGCCGTTCCAGCAATCGGTCGACGACATTGCGCCGGAGGAACTGGCGCGGTTGATCGCTCCGGGGATCGAATATCTCCAGAGCATCGAGCCCAATCTTCTTGATGCCGCCGGTGGGTCGCCCCGGTATCCGGAGGACAACAAGGCACTTGATGGGCTGTTCCTGAACGGCGAGATCGACTTCAGTTGCAAGTTCGGCCTGTATGCCGTCGCCAAGGGCCTGGAAATCGGCACCTATCCGGAAGGCGCAAAGCAGTTCGTGTTTCCGGAAAACACGATGATCAAGAACAAGAACTACCTCGTCATTCCGGGCAACGCGCCAAACAGTGCGGCCGCGCTTGTGCGGGCTAACTGTATGGCTTCGGTCGACAGACAGGTCTCCAAGCTCGAGAGCGTCGGAATGCCATCTGGCATCGATGGGTGGAAACTCAGCGCCGAAGATGCGGAA
>JAJEGW010000218.1 GCA_022819605.1 Silicimonas sp.
GCGTCGCTCACGGCGGCGGTCCCCTGGGCCGCGTACCGGGCCTCGGAGCGCGTGAGGCTCTGGGGCGCGCTCGGGCGCGGCACCGGCGAGGTGACGCTCGTCCCGGAGGCGGGCGGCGGCCCGCTCGCGGCGGACCTCTCGTGGTCGATGGCGGCGGCGGGACTGCGGGGCGACCTGCGCGCGCCGTCCGGAGCCTTCCCCGCGCTGGCGGTGACGGCGGACGCGCTGGCTACGCGGACCTCTTCGGACGCGGCGGACGGCCTCGCGGCCTCGGAATCGGACACGAGCCGGCTGCGCGTCGGCCTGGAGGGAAGATGGGACCTCGCGCTCGACGGCGGCGGCCGGATCAGGCCGCGTCTGGAGATCGGCGCGCGGCACGACGGCGGCGACGCGGAGACCGGCCTCGGGATCGAGCTCGGCGGCGGCGTCTCCTGGACGGATCCCGGGCTGGGGGTCAGCCTCGACCTCTCGGGCCGGACGCTTGTCATGCACGACGACGGCGACCTCGCGGACCGGGGCGTCTCGCTTGTCGTGACCTTCGACCCAGACCCGGCATCGGGCCGCGGCCCGACGATCAGCATGAAGCAGGATCTGGGCGGCGCGGCCTCGGGCGGGATCGACGCGCTCTTCGCGCACGACCCCCTGGAGGATCGCGCGGGCGGCGACTCCAGTGTCCGCCGGACGGTCGAGGCGGCCTGGGGCCTGCCCGCACTCGGCGGGCGGTTCACGGGCAGCCCGCACGCGGGGCTGTCGACGGCGGGCAACGCGCGCGACTGGACGCTCGGCTGGCGGCTGGAACCGGAGGGCGAAAGGCCGGGGACCCCGGACCTGACCTTCGGGACCAGGGCCGTGCGCCGCGAGGGCGGCGACGGCGCGGCCACGCACTCCGTCGGCGTCGAGGCCGGGATCAGGTGGTGACGGCGGGAGCGGGCGTGACCGGCCGCGCTCCCGCCATCGGTCGGGCGGAGGGCTTTTGGCCTGACGCTGGCGGAATCGCAGTCGAACGCGCCGGAGTCCGCAGGCACGGGCCGGCGTCGCCGTGGCGCCGCGCGGCATGACCGCGGCGGCGTCCGGGAGCGCCTGACGGTGGCGCGTCACGTGCGCGGCTGGGACCCCGTGCGGGCCTGGCGCTTCATCCGGGCCAGCAAGGCGTACCGAGACGCATGGGAGAGACGACGCCCGGAGCCCGGTCTCCCGGAGCGGGCGCCCTTCCCGGTGCGGCTCAGGACCGACGCCGACGCCGGGGCCATGCGCTGGGGCATGCTTGCCTGGGAGGATCCGCACGATCCCGACGGCCTGCTGGCACCCTTCTGGGCGACGGCCGGGGTGGTCGCGGGCGAGGCCTCGCGCGACGCGCCCCCGCTCGCCCGGCTGGCCGTCGAGGGCGGGGCCTCGCTCTCGGGGCTGCGCCTCGGCGACGGCGCGCTGATGCTGAGGATCGAGCGGGACGGGCGGTCGGTCCAGGTCCGCGTCGACGGCGGCGGCGGGTTCCCGGACGACGCGGGGCTGCGCCTGCTGCTGGTCCGCGAGGTCGCGGCCATCGGGGATCTCTGGCCCGGCGCGCCGGCCCCTCCGGGGCGGACGCGGAGGGCGGCGGGGACGGCGAGCTGCTCCTTGCGCTCGAATGCGAGGCGGCGGGGCTCTCGCGGCGCGACCTCGCGCTGCGGCTCTGGGGCCGGGAGCGGGTCGCGGAGGACTGGCATCCCGGAGGCTGGATGGAAGGCCGCGTCAGGCGTCGTCACGCAAGGGCGCGCGCGGTGCTGAAGCGCTACAGGGACATCGCAGCCGGCGAGGCTTGAGCCGGAGGGACGGCACCGTACGTCGGAGGACGCGGCGACGGTTTCCGTGCCTGGGCCATTGATGCCGAATTCGGGGCGCTCGACGGAGAAATTGCCAAGGCGCGGGCATGGGACGGCACGCTGAAGCAAGCCAAATCCAGTAGCTCCGAAGGGGTGGCTACATTCGTGAAATTTGAGAAACATGAACGTCGCGACCCGCCGGACAGCCTCGGGGGATTGCGCGATCATCGTTCTCCTGCCGGAGGGCGACGCGACACACGCGTTCGCCGTTGCAGGAACCAGGAACCGCAGGCAGGTCTGCGAAGGTCGGCGCTGTCGGAGCGGCGTTCGGATTGCGGGATCGCCGAGGCCGGCGAAGGCCAGGCGGGAGCGCGCTTTCGCGGTCGGCGTGGCGGCGCAAGGCAGGACGGCGCTGATCACGGATGCTGCTGCGGGAACGGGATCCGGGGCGACAGCCGAGTCCTCCAGCGCCGAACGAAGACATTCCGCAAGAGCCGCGCGAATGTGTGCCCCATGCCGTGCCTTTCGTCCGGCGTGGCCCGGGCTGCGAACAGGAATTGCGTGCTTGGCGAATGCGGGGAAACGGGCGGCTTGAAGGCCGGGATTTCAGGCCCGATGCGAATCGGGCGGAAAGCGATGTCGCCCGTTTCCCGAATTCAGGTTTCGAGGCTCTCGGCGGACTTGCCCTCGTCCATTGCCTGCCTGAACCAGGCGGGCTGGCGCCCGCGGCCGGACCAGGTCTGGCCGGGATCGTTCGGGTTCCGATACTTCGCCGGCACGGGGGCCTTGCGGGAACTCCTCTTCCTGCTCAGGACTTCGCTGACGGTCAGGCCATGCTTCCTTGCAATTCTCCGGGCCGCGTCCTGCAGTTCCTGCGTCGCTGCGGCAATCGTGCGCGTCCGGCTGGTCCTGAGCTCGTTCTCGATGCCGCGCTTCAGCGCCATCAACTCCCTTTCGGACAGTTTTCCGAGATTGATTTTCGCTGCCATCCGGCTCTCCCTGTTCGCGACGGCGCAACTGGCCTTTCGGTATCCGTTTCGTGCTAAATGTCCGTTGCCCGAAACGCAACTCGGAACTTTCCGGACTTGAAGCGGTTCCTGAAGCCCGGCGCCGGCGATTCCACCCTCGGATGAAACCGGAGACTGGATTCGACGTCGGTCAACATTCCGGGATGCAGCTCTCAGTAAACCGGATCAATGTGTCCGCCGCAAAGCGAGGACCGCGAATGCATGACGTCTGACTCGAGTCCGTGATCATTACGCCAAACCTGATGTGTCCAGGCCGGAGCGCGTCCTCAAGCCCCGCAGGGCGACCTTCCCGATCAGGAGTGTCCTGTCGCGAACCAGTGCCGATGCCTGTCAAGAACGGTGAATGCTGCATCATCGATTTGCATCAAGGCGCTCACGCGGCGCGGCGGGATTCTTCGGCCTGCATTGCCGCAACGACGCGCCCGTGATCTATGCCCGGCTTGCACGAACGGGCCAGGGACGCTGCAAGCCGGACATGATCGACGGTAGGCAGATCGATGGCTGAAACGGCGAAGCACGGCTTCACGCCGGAACAGCTGGCCTGGCTGGAAAGCGGTTCGGCCTGTCGCCGAGCGTGGCCTCGACCTGGCCACGATCATGTGGATCATCGGCGGACTGACCGCGCTGGGGGTCGCCGTGGCCGGCATTCTATGCGCGGAGATCGGCTCCCTCCGGGATCAGGTTCAAGCGAACACCGCCTCGCTCGCGCGGATCGAGGCGATCCTGGACGAACGGTTGCCAAGCGACAGATGGCAGGGGGCCTTCCGTTCGTCCGGCAACGGCGTCATCTCTCTCTCGGTCGAGGAATCCCGTTTCACCGCTGACAGGCGCAAGATGCTGCCCAAGGCATCGCTGCGGCTCGTCATCTTGACCGCAGCCCCTCCGCGTTGAAGGTCGCTTCCAGTTCGCGCCACTGGTCGTATTTCTCCGTCGGAAGCTGAAACCCCTCTCGGCCGCAGCGAATGATGGCGCGTCGTGCAGCCTCGAACGCCCGGCCTGCATCCGCCTCGCTGCCGTCACGGAATTCGACCATTCTGATCGATTCCGTGACGGGCACGCCGGTCCGCTGCATGTCGAAGGCCACGACAACCGTGGTCGCGCGTGCACCGGGCGACAGGCTTCCGACATTCCAGCAATTCCCGACCGCAAGGCCGAATGCCTCCTCTTCGTCAGACTGGGATCGGGCGGGACGCAATCTCGGCGTCACGCCGGACATGTCCGAGTCCGAACTGGATGACCAGGCGCTGGGCCAGCGACTCGCACACGCCCATGGCGAGCCGCTTGCGGATCTCGCCGAGCCCGACCAGCAGCAGGCAGAGGCGGTTGTCGGAATCCATCTCGTAGCTGGTCAGGAGCCGCAGCTTCTCGAGGAGATCGGGCCGCGGGGTGCCTCACGCGGCACGTCGAAGGCACGCGCCACGACTTCACGGCAGCATGCACGAGCGATTTCCCGCAGCGGACTTGGAGGCGAGAGCTGACGGCACCCTGACGGCGGCTCCATGCGCGGCATGGTGGATCGGCTACGCGAGTTGGAGGCGCGCCAAGACGAGTTGAACGAACGGCTTTAGGCGGTTCCCGCCGACCTTCCGGACATCAACCCCAACATTGCGGAAGTCTATCGGCGCAGGGTGGCGCGGCTCGCCGAGGCGCCGGACCATCCGGGGGACCGCAACGCGGCGGCGGCCGTCAGGAGCCTCATCGACCGCATCGTTCTCACGCCCGGCACAAAGCGGGCCGAAATGGACGCCGTGCTGCACGGCGATCTCGGGACCATCCTCGAATGGGCTGGCGGCGGAAAGGGATATATCGGCACGCCCACGCCGGAAATGTCGGCCTCAATCTGATTCGTTTCAAGATTTTGTTTTTGCGAGAAATTGCAGTCTGGAATTGGCCTTCTGCGCGTATTCAGTTGCTGCGCATTGGCCGGGTGAAGCGAAATTCCTCGCGCAGTCGAGCCACATTCACGCTTCCCCAGCACCGCGCCGTCAATTGCGCACCTCTGGGCGGGAACGCCCCGTGGATGACCTTGATGCCCCGCGTCTCCAGAAACTCGGCCACCGGCACGAAATCCCGATCAGACGAGACCAGAACCGCGATGTCGTAGTTGTCTGCCCAAGCGAGACTGATCATGTCGGTCGCCATGCGAACGTCGACCCCCTTCTCTTCGGTGCCCCGCATGTCGGCGCCGCAGGCGGGGCATTGAGCTATCGCACTGTGGCAGGTAGGGCACACGGGCGGCGAGCGCTTCCGCTGGCGCGGCACGATCGACACGCTCACACCGGGAAAGGTGTCCACCACCGTCGTCGCCCATCGGTGAAGGCGTCGGTCCGCTTCGCTGGTCGGGTCATGGGAGCCATAGAAGTTCAGCCCTTGATACTCACTCGCTGTTGCAGCATCGACGACTTTGGTCGCGGCGCGTGCAAGCACCGGCCCGAGCCTCGCCCAGTCCGTGCGGAACGCCGAGTCGGCGTTCTGCATTGAGAGCGTGTAGTTCCAGAAATCTACGAACACCCGCACACGATTGCGGGGAACCTGAACCGGGGTTTCAGCGGGCATGACTCCTCACTCCACAAAAGCACAGGGACGCGCGAGGCGTCCCTGGGGTCGTGATAATCGGACCCCGTATATCCCTGTCTGGGCGGCAGTCCGATGGGTTCTCTTGTGCAGCAACCTATGCCCGCTGGCTGGGGATTGCAAGCCGTTTCGCGAGTCGGTTCCAATTCGGGCATGGTCGCTCGGGCCGAGAAACAAGGGATTGCCAGATTGGCCACAAATGTGGACCAAACCCATCAGGCGGGAATCCGTTCACATCCGTTCGTCAATCATGCGCTGAGCCCAATTCGAGAAGGGATTTCTCCGAGTGCAACCAGTTCATGATGGACCGAAATTGCCACAGGGACGAGATTGGGCTTGCGATGCGCACATTCGCACGCGGCAGCCACCCCGCATTGCCTTACCCATGAATGTTGCTCTTGGGCGATGCGGTGATACCTGTCGTTCGTGTCTTCGACCGTCGTGCCGACATCGTCGCCATCGATCTCTATCAACTCAGCGTTCGGATCAATCCCGATATTGACATTCTCGGCATCTGCGTTCTGGGCGTGGGCGACGGGCTCCGTGAGAACCGCGGAATTCGAACGGAGCTCCCGGGCTGCGGAAATTGAGTCTCCCACGAATTGAAGCGGAGGTGGCAGAGCGGTGGCTGGCGTGGCACGCGAGCGGATCAGTACGTAGACCCATCGGCCTGGCGGTGCGCATCCTTGGGGAATTATATACTTGACTTGCACTCCGCCCGTTGACTAAATCCGCCAGAAATCGGAGGAATTGTCAATGAGCGAAAATCAGTCCAAACTAGAAAAGCGGGCCAACGGCCAACGGCCAACGGCCAACGGCCAACGGCCAACGGCCAACGGCCAACGGCCAACGGCCAACGGCCAACGGCCAACGGCCAACGGCAATGAAGCCAACTGGGATAACCGCACACTTTTCGTAGCCGACAACCTCCACATAATGCGGGGCATGAACAGCGAGAGCGTGGACTGCATCGCTACCGATCCGCCGTTCAATGCCAAGAGAGTTTTCAACGCGCCTCTTGGCTCCAAAGCCGCCAAGCAACGCTTTGACGACCGTTGGCGTTGGGATGAAGTCACGGACGAATGGCAGGACCTGATTGCCACGGACCATCCGGCGATCAAGGAGATCATCGAAGCGGCCGCCGTCATAGAAGGCGGAAGCATCGACCATCACACGGGCAGGATCGACACCGGAAGGCGCAAGAACTCGATTGCCGCCTATCTCGCCTACATGGCACCTCGCATAGTCGAGATGCACCGCATCCTGAAACCAACGGGCGTTTTGTTCCTGCAATGCAATTGGGAAGCAAATTCCTACCTGCGATTGCTGCTTGATGCAGTGTTCGGACGCGACAACCTGATCAACGAGATCGCATGGAAGAGTCACCCGTCAAAAGGGTTGGCGAAACGTCGGCTGCCACGCAATCACGGCACGATATTCGCGTATGGCAAGACCAAGAAATGGAAATGGAACCCGTCATACGAGCCATATGATCTTGAGCTGCTTCAACAGCACTACACGAAAAAAGAGATGAAAAATCTGTCATTGGCAGATCAAAAGACGCTTGAGCAATACGACAAGATGGAAGACGGCAGGAGGTTGACGCTCGACAACATTGCCAACCCGAACAAGGATCGCCCGAACCTGACTTATGAATTTCTTGGCATCAATCGGGTGTGGCGATGGACCAAAGATCGCATGGAGAAGGCTTATGCCGAAGGGCGCGTTGTTCAAGAAGCACCAGGTCTTGTCCCGCGCTTCAAACGATTCCTGGACGAACAGCCTGGAAGGCCGCGTGACGACGTGTGGCTTGATGTCATGCTGCCGGAAAGCAGCAACACCGATTGGTCAACCCGAAAGCCAATCGACCTGTACGACCGTCTCATTGAGTGTGCGACGGATCCCGGTGACATGGTGCTTGACCCATTTGCGGGATGCGCGACAACTTGTGTTGCTGCCGAATACTTGAACCCGTCGCGGCAGTGGACGGGAATAGACATAGACCCGGTTGCCGAGACCGAGACGGAAAAGAGATTGCTGGAATCGGCTGGACTGTTTCAGGTCGCGGTCGCATCCGTGAAAGTCCGAAAGTCACTCAAGCGAAAGGACATACCACCCGTTTCCCCGGACAAGATGCGCACGGTTCTATGGAACCAACAAGGCAGACGATGCGCCAATCCGTATTGCGATTCAGACGGACTCCGCGCAGTTGACCTTCATCTTGACCATCGCATTCCCAGCGTCAGGGGCGGTGAGGACGACCAGTCCAACCGGATCGGACTATGCGGAAACTGCAACACGCGCAAAGGCGCGAAGGCATGGGGCCTGTTTCTTGATCAAGAACGCGCCAAGCAACCCCACCCGACCGTAGGGACATGATTTGTTGGTTGGCGTGGCGCCGCTTGGAAGACCGGAAGGCCGTCCATTGACTCAACTTTTCAAATCGAACTATCAATCATTCGACATAAAGATGGGGCATCAAAGGTTGGTGTAGATATGGGCCTACGAGATTTATTGGTTGATCCCGTCCTCAAGTGGGGCCTTTCGGCTGCAGCAGTTGGTGCGGTGGTGCTGGCTGCGGTCCAGATGTGGAGAGGTGACGCCTTTGTCTGCCCCGATGGCTCGATATTCGCTGATATTTGCAAAGACGTGACCGTGATTGTGTCGGACATTCCGGATGGTGCTGTTGTGGCGTTCAATAGCAGAGAGTGTCCAATTGGATGGGACGAGTATGCTCTCGCTTATGGAAGATTCATTCGCGGAATAGACAAAGGCAATGGCAAAATCGACCCGGATGGCAAAAGGGATATTGGTTCCACCCAAGATGAAGATTTCCTCTCCCACAGTCATGCAAGACCGAGAGATGTCTATGATGCTCATGGTGGCAACGATGCCTCTTGGGTCGAGCATGCACCCCACTTTGGCTATGGACATTCGAATCCCCCCAAAACTGGTAAAACGGGTGGAAGCGAAACTCGTCCGGATAACGTAGCCTTGCTTTATTGCGAAAAGGTACGAAAAATGTAGACTGGAACTTGATCCCCATCACTTGGGTTGCCGAAAGACCGTTTCGAGGTCGTGGCCTGCACCCGCCAAGAGTGCAGGCCGAAACTGGACGATTGACTCCCCCGCGCTCGGTCGTTTTGGTTAGCGTACGCAGTTAGCCACAGGAGGCAACGGAATGAGCGACATTGCACAGCAAATGGACAACCTCACTAATGATCTTCGCGAGATATTACAGGACAGCGACCGCGAAGCAATAAACGCATTAATCCCCCACATGCAGGCACTTAAAACCCAGCTTCACCGATTGAGTGTCAGAGAGTGCTGGGAACGGTGTGGGGGGGATTGGGATTGTTTAGCGGGGTGCCTTTCTAATTCTGATCTCTGAACGGGATAATGGTCAGAAGTCGCCAAGCATTTGATTTATGATCTCGTCCGCCACCATTTGGAGACCTTGATCTGCGATGTCTCCTGCGAAGTCATAAAGGGGGTCTTCTGTTCGTGGCTGGTGGGTGGCCGTCTGTGTTTGCTGTTGTCGCGGCTGGGTTGTGGTTCGCGCCTGCTGGCTCGGCTGGCTGGTCGTTTTGCGGCTGGCCGTTGGTGTCGGCTCGGATTTGCCGGGGTTCGCGCTGTTGGCGTCGCAAGCCCGAGCGGCAAGTTTCGCCATTGCGGTTGCGCCCGCAAGGCTGAACGTTTGCTCGATGAGCCCGTTTGGTCCGTGGCTGGAGAATGTCGCGGTTCGTCCGCGCATGATTGCATCTATGAGGGCGATGCGGGGTTTCTTTTTGGTGTAACTTGCGATGCTGTCGTCAACGTTGGGAAGGATAAAGGTTTGGTTTCCAATGCGGATTTGTGAGGTCTCCTCCGGGTATAAAGAGTCGGCTGAAATATAGGCGACTTTGGCCAAGTCGGGGCTATGTCGGGCGTAATGGATGGACAGTTTGCCGTGGAAGTGGTTGGTATTCGTGTGCGGATTGTGTTGTGTGTACGCTCTGCATTTTCGTTGTTCGGGCAGTAATTTGTTGTCTACAAGGTCAGCGGTGACGGTGACGGACATTTTCCAAGCTTTTTCAGAGACGACACCGAGGTGGATTTCTAGGTATCGGTCAGTTGTAGGTTCTATGGTTTGTTTGGTGATGCCTGGGTCGCCTAGTACGCCTGGGATGTCGGCGGCGTGTGCAAGATTGGCCGCGCCGCAAAGCGCAAGCACGGAAGCGATTTTAAGTGTTCTCATGTCGGGTCCCCCTGTTTCGTGCAGGATTGAACAAATCACCCAGCATGACAACCCTTGCGGCTAGGGGCTAGGGAGCCGAGGCCCGTTCGGCGGATCGCGCTAGACGGCAAAGCACCGTTCCTCTAACCGACCATCGGCCCGGAGCATCCGCTCCGGGCTGTCTTTTTCAACACAACCATGGAGGAAACACGATGAACAATCAGAATGGACACGAGGAAAACCAGCCCGAAGAAGTCTTTGATGACGACGGGCTTAGGATTTTCAAATCTGAAGGCGATTTAAGAGTCGCTCTACAGCTTCGAGAGTCTGCAATGCTGTTCTTGGTGGAAGATTTTGAGATTTTCGGGAAGGTTCAGTTGCATCCTCATGAAATAGATATAGTTGTCGGCCTACGCGGCGAGAAAATGCCTCAACAATCGTCTCACCCAATCTTTCGATCACGAGATCTAGTTCGTTTCGCGAAGGACGTTCTGCTGATCTTCGAACCAGAAGCCCTTGAGTCTGATAACGAAGTTCTTCAACGCCTTCGTTGGATTCAGCAACATCTTGAGAAAAATTCGGACAACTGATTGACATGGCAAAACACTCCAATTAGGAATTCCCTTATTGGAGTGTTTCCCTTCAATGCTTCGCCTCTCCGACCGTCCAAAGCCAAGAGGCGGTTTCACCTTCTATTTTCTCGCGCCGGATGGCAAGCCGTTTTGCGCGATCAGTGTCTTGCAGGTGAGACGCTTGCCGACCATTCCGCCGACAATGCAGCCCATCTGGTCGAGCGTGTCCGCGTCACGGACGTTGTGGCGTCCTGCGAAGTCGGTCACGTAGCGTTGCAGGTGCTTCACGCTGAACTTGTGGAACACGCCCTTGTGGGCGCGTTTCAGGACCGCCCAGAAGCTCTCTATGCCGTTGGTATGAGCCATTTCCCGCACGTATTCGCATGCCGAATGGCAGACGGTCTCATGGTCGAACGGCATGCCCGAATACGCCCCGGCTTCATCCGTGTAGACCTTGGCGTCAGACGCCGCGTTGTCGATGATGAAGCCTTGCAAGGTGGCCTTGTCCGTTGACTGGACGACCTTGGCGTTGACCCGGTTGCTCTCGCGGTCCTTCACGCCCACAACCGCCGTCATGTCCACCGGGCCGCGTCCCTCGGCTTCCTTCCGCCTGGCGTTGCTCATGTTCTTCCGCTTGCCACCCATGTAGGTTTCGTCAACTTCGACTGGCCCGCCCATCGGGTCATTGTCGTCATCGTCACGCTTGAACGCTTCACGGATGCGCTGAAGCATGAACCAGGCCGTCTTCTGGGTGACGCCAATGTCTCTGTGCAGTTTCATGGACGAAACGCCCTTGAGAGAAGTCATGTGCAGGTAGATCGCCAGAACCCACTTGCGATAGGGAAGGCGCGAGTCTTCCATGACGGTTCCAAGTTTCGCGCTGAAGTACTGCTTGCATCCGTTGCACCTGTAGGGCATCGGATGCTTCTTCTCTTTGTTGCATTCGGTGGTTTCGGTGCACCCGCAGTGCGGACAGTGGCGACCATCGGCCCAGATCAGGTCTTCAAACCACTTCCGCGCCGACTCCTCTGTCGGGAACATGTCCATGATCTCGATGACTGTGAGACCTTTACGGAATGATCTGCCGGGTGCGTTTGCCATATTCGAATCTCCGTTGTTTCGTTGATTCAACCATAGCAGATTCCGCGCTGCTAGTCAAGTATATAATTCCCCATCCTTGCGATTCCGGGATCCACAAACTGCCGGAACGGAAAGCCGATATGCCGTCAGATACATTGCGCGGCTGTCCGCACAAGGCTATCGGTGCAGTCATGGGCCACCATCTTGCACGCGAATCCCGACCGATGCCCACAGTCTGGCATGCTGCCCGCCGACCACGGTCGCACCATGAGGGTGACGGGAGCAAGGGATGCAGTCATCTCTCGCAGAATGCCACCGTGCCGTTCGGACGCGCAAACGCTCGAGGGGCCACGAGGCGGATGACACGATGACGCCGGACACTTTCATCGCCAAGTGGCGGGCGTCGGAGTTGAAGGAGCGCTCGGCGGCGCAGGAGCACTTCATCGACCTGTGTAGGATGCTTGGCGAACCGACACCTGCGGAAGCCGATCCGACGGGTGATCGGTACTGCTTCGAGCGCGGCGCACGAAAGGACACCGGCGGCGACGGCTGGGCCGACGTGTGGAAGCGCGGCTGCTTCGCCTGGGAGTACAAGGGTCGCCGGGCAAATCTCGACACGGCGTTCGACCAGTTGCGGCAGTACGCGCTTGCCCTGGAGAACCCGCCGCTCCTGATCGTCTCGGACATGGAGCGGTTCCGCATCCGCACCAACTGGACGAACAGCGTCAGCGTGATGCACGAGTTCACGCTCAATGATCTCTCCGACGGCGCGACGCGAGACAGGCTCAAGTGGGCGATGTCGGAACCGGAGCGGCTGCGTCCTGGAGAGACGCGGCAGGGGGTGACCGAACGCGCTGCGGCGACTTTCGCGCAACTCGCGCAAGGGTTGCGGGACGCGGGCCATGACGCGCAAACGGTAGCGCATTTCGTCAACCGCCTCGTGTTCTGCATGTTCGCCGAGGACGTGGGATTGCTGCCCGGCAACATGTTCACCCGTATGCTGGAACGCACTCGGCGCGACCCCGACAGGTTCGCGGACTATGCATCGCAGCTGTTCGGCGCGATGACGACCGGCGGGGACGTCGGGTTCGAACCGGTCGCATGGTTCAACGGCGGGCTGTTCGACGATGACACAGCACTGCCGCTCGACCGTGAGGGGATCGAGACGGCGCTCAAGGCGGCGGCGCTCGACTGGTCGGAAATAGACCCGTCAATTCTCGGGACGCTCTTCGAGCGCGGCCTCGATCCCGGCAAGCGCTCACAGCTAGGGGCGCACTACACCGACCGGGACAAGATCATGCGGATCGTCGAGCCGGTGATCGTCCAGCCGTTGCTCGCGGAATGGGAGGCTGAGAAGGCCGGGATCGGTTCCCTTCTGGAGCGCGCCGGCGCGGCGAAGTCGCGCGCGGCTCGCACCCGGATGCGACGGCAGGCGGATCAGGCGCTGCGAGTCTTTCTCGAACGGCTGCGGAGCTTCACCGTGCTCGATCCCGCCTGCGGTTCGGGCAACTTCCTCTATCTGGCACTGAGCGCGCTCAAGGACATCGAGCACCGCGTGCAGCTTGAGGCGGAAGCGCTCGGGCTTGCACGCGGTTTCCCGGAGGTCGGTCCGGAAAACGTCAAGGGCATCGAGATCAACGCCTACGCTGCGGAGCTCGCTCGCGTGTCGGTGTGGATCGGCGAGATTCAGTGGATGCGGCGCAACGGGTTCAGCTACAGGACCAATCCCATTCTCGATCCGCTCGACACCATCGAATGCCGGGACGCCATTCTTGCACCAGACGGGAGCGAGCCGGAATGGCCTGATGCCGACGTCGTGATCGGGAACCCGCCGTTTCTCGGGGACCGAGTGATGCGTGGAGTCTTGGGTCACGAATACACCGAGCGCTTGCGCCAAACCTACAGAGCGTCTGTGCCCGCATCCGCCGATTTGGTCTGCTACTGGTTTGCCAAGGCTGGGACCTTGGCGACCATGGGCAGCATTGCCCGCGCCGGCCTCGTTGCCACGAACTCCATACGGGGCGGCAACAACCGGCCCGTCCTCGACCGTATCGTCGCTGACGGCTCCATTTTCGACGCATGGTCGGACGAACCATGGGTGATTGACGGCGCGGCGGTTCGGGTATCTCTGGTGTGTTTCGGCCCACGTGACACGGGTCTTCCTGTCGCGCTCAACGGGGTGCCAGCGCCCCATGTCCAAGCCGACCTAACTGAAGACGGCATCGATCTGACGCGAGTTTCTCGGCTGGGTCGAAACCGCGCCGTTGCGTTCCTTGGTGTCTACAAGAACGGCCCGTTCGACATTCCGGGCGAACTGGCGCGAGAGTGGCTCCGCCTTCCGGCCAATCCGAACGGTCGTCCGAACGGAGACGTCCTCAAGCCGAGGTTGAATGGCATGGATCTGACGCGGCGTCCGGCGGGTAAATGGATCGTCGATTTTGGCGATGACATGGGTGAGGGCGAGGCGGCGCTTTTTGAAGCCCCGTTCGCGCATGTTGTCGAGCACGTGAAGCCGGTGCGCCTAGGAAGGCGGCGAAAGAGACACCGCATATTCTGGTGGCGGCACGGGGAGACGCGTCCGGGCATGTGGCGCGCGCTCAATGGCCTGCCCCGCTTCATCGCAACGCCGACGGTATCGAAGCATCGGCTGTTCGTCTGGTTGGACGCGGGCGTTTGTCCCGACCATCAGTTGATCGTGATCGCCCGCGACGACGACGTGACTTTCGGCATCCTGCACAGCCGGTTTCACGAGGCGTGGTCGTTGCGGCTCGGCACCAGCCTGGAAGACCGCCCACGCTACACGCCGACAACCACCTTCGAGACCTTCCCCTTCCCGGAAGGGCTATCTCCCGACGTCCCCGCGGACGATTACGCCGGCGAACCACGTGCGACCGCCATCGCCGGCGCTGCTCGGCGGCTGGTGGAACTGCGCGATCGCTGGCTCAATCCGCCCGAATGGGTGGAGTGGGAGGACGAGCCGGTGCCGGGCTATCCGAAGCGGCCCGTCGCCCGCGACGATGCGGCGGCGAAGGCGCTCAAGGCCCGTACGCTGACGAACCTGTACAACGCCCGCCCGCAATGGCTGGACGACGCACACGCCGTTCTGGACGCCGCGGTTGCGACGGCCTACGGCTGGGACGCGGGAATTGCACTGGAGGATGCGCTGCGGCACATGCTCACGCTGAATGCGAAGGACCAAAAATAGCGTGACCGGTTTCACAAGTGAAGACAGGCATCGAAGCAAGTTCAGGGAATGCCTGGAAGGATGAACAGGGACGAGTCCATAGACCTGTTCCGGAGGGGCAAGGAGGCCTGGAACGCCTGGGCTGCCGACATTTCGGCGCGGCAGGATGACAGCTACGAATGGAAAGCCGAAGCTCGGGCGGATTTCTCGTCACATGAGTTCGGAAACGCTGACTTCTCCGGTTTCGTTTTTCCCGGCCGCACCGAATTCTCTGACGCCCGGTTCATGGGCAACTCCTGGTTTATCTGGGCAGAGTTCAACGATGCTGCCGTTTTCAAGAATGCGACATTCGACAACGAGGTTAGCTTCATAAGATCGAAATTCAAGAACGATGCAAACTTCGAGGGATCCGTCTTCAAGGGCAATGTCCAGTTCGGAAAATCGGCTTTTCCAAGAATTGCCGATTTCAGGAACGCAACCTTTTGTGGATCGGCTGATTTCAACAACTGCTCATTCTCTGAAATTGTCATATTCACGGAGACGACATTTCACCAACTTGCGATGTTCCACAGAAGTGATTTCGGAGACCAGGTCTCATTTACTGAGTCCAAATTCAAGGACGGTGCGACATTCGAACTCTCGGTTTTCAATGGGAGCGCAAATTTCCGGGATGCAGTTTTTGAGGATCTCTCGATATTTTCAAATGTCCAGTTCAAGGGCGATGTCGCATTTGGAGGGTTCGCAGGAATTGCAAGATTCGAGCACGCAACGTTTAACGGAGAGGCCTGGTTCGCGCGCGGCACCTTCGACCAGGTCGCGCGGTTCGACGACACGACATTCAACAAGGGAGCTCGATTTGAAGATTGCATGTTTCGGGACGGTGTGGCGTTCACGGCTTCGCACTTTGCAGGATACGCGATCTTTGACCGAGCAGAATTCCATGACGAAGTCAGCTTTCAGGGCGTGGAGGCACGCTCTGCGTTCACCATGGCTGGCGCATCCTTTTCGAGAGTTCCTATCTTCAACCAGGCAACGTTTGCCGAGGCACCGCGGCTGGATAATGTGCGCATTCAGCCGACCACCGGGAAGGGAATCGTTCGTGCGGCCGTATGGAACCGAATGAAGAGAAGCCCAGACGAACGCGTCGGCGCGAATTGGGGGGACCTGAAGGCGCAACGACTCGAGGCAACCGTTCGGTGGCGAACCTTGAGGCGCCTTGCGTCTCAGGGGCATGACCACCAAAGGGAGATGCTGTTCTTCCGCGAAGAGGTCCTGGCGTCACGCTGGATTTCGGACATGCCGTGGCATGCGCATTTCTGGTTTGGCTTGCTTTACCAGTTGTTCTCCGACTTCGGGCGCTCGCTGTCCCGGCCCATTCTGTGGTGGTCGTTCTGGTGGGCGGGCTTTTCCCTGGTCTATCTTGCGTTTCGGGAATAGGGCGCTGAGGCGGATTTCGCCCGTGCATGTTCTCATTTGGCAATTGTGGAGCCCTGGATTGCCTCGGCAGGACTGTCCCTGCATCGAAGCCTGCCTGCACTGTCTGGCCTGGGTGATCGGATTGGCGAATTCCGTCATTCCCTGTTTGGCGCAAGCGACGCATGCCTGCCACTGGAGCCAAGCGCGGTTTCGTTCCTGGGAGTGCTGCAATCGGTCGTCGCTGCAGGACTTCTCTTTCTCGTGCTGCTGGCAATCCGGAACCGGTTCCGCATCAAGTGACGGGTTGCGGTCCTTGTCGCTGCGCTGAGAAGCCACATTCCAGCGGCGAAAGCCGTTCTCTGGTCAGACACGCGATCCTCATTCTTGGCGATGCACGGTACCTATTAAACAAAATCTCCCTTGCGGCATTGACACCTGTTCAACTGTCCCGTCCTTGTCTTCGGGCATCCTGACCAGTTGGCAGCCGAGACTCATGGAGCGCTGTGACAACGGTTTGAGACGGTCACTGAGTTCACACCCGCACCCGCATGCCTGCAAGTGGTGACCCCGTAATTTCCAGACCAATGCCGCATTGGCAGATTACGCTACAACTGGATGAATTGACTACCCCGCAAACGCACACATAAGAATGGGGGATGGCCCATTTGGGCAGGATTGGCTTGTAAGACATGCTGTTGGAGACGACCCCCGAATTGTTCGCGAACTGGTGGTGGTTGATCGCGCTCGTTGCCACGATCGGCTTCCTACGTGCGGTCGCCTCCGGAAAGCGCTCTCGCTGGAAGCGGAGAGGGTACTATTCGAGAAGTACCGGACGAAGGAAGCGCCGCGCGGCCTCCCGGAAGTCATTCGTCGCGAAGCCTCAGCGCGCCCGTCAGGTCGAGAGCCCCGCCCGCACAATCTCGGGCAAGGCTTATGTGACCGACGGCGACGGGATACGGGTAGCCCAGCAGGAAGTGCGAATCGCCGGGCTTGATGCGCCCGAATGGGATCAGAAGGCCAAGCACAATGACGGCTACTGGTTCAAGCACGGGAAGCGCGTGAAGAGCGCGCTCATTCAGGAAATCGGCGGCAAACGCGTCCACGTCTCGGTCGAGAGTGTAGACAAGTTCGGGCGCCTTCTCGGCACCGTGACCTGCAATGGCAGAGACATTGGGGAATGGCTCGTGCGGGAGGGGCATGCGATCGCTGCCTATGGCGACCGCTACAAGCACGTCGAGCGGGAGGCACGCGAAGCGAAGCGCGGCATGTGGGCGCACGCCCATAACTTCGATCCCAGAGCCCACCGGCACCGGGAGCAGTGAAAAACTGTGACGGGTCACTTTCGAAGATTCCCAAGTGCCGCCCTTGCGCCGTTGCAAAGGCGACTTCCAATGAATTGTATGCGTCTTCGCGTCGTCACCGGCGGGCATCGGTTCAGGCCCAGCCGCCTTTTTTCAGGCCCCAAGGTTGCACCCAGTTTTAGGCTTTTTTGCGACGGAAAGACTCACGTACTCAGCAACCAATGGGGTCGTCAGACACTTGATACAGTCAGCTCTTTGGCGGAGGCGCTTCCGGATCTCGAAATGAAGATCGCTCCAAGCGCCTAGCGAGACCCAAATTCGTCGGCGCGAATGAGCAACCGTCAGCAGCCCGGGCCATCCCGGACCTTTCAAAGTGCCACACTTGTATAGGTGATCCTATTCGCGCTTTCTCTCGCCGATGGCGTCGCGGACCTGGATCGCCCAATGCAGCCGCTCGAGTCCCTGCCAGACCTTCTTCGTTCCCGGGAGCGGCTGCCGCGCGGAGGGATGCGATCCGACGAGGCGTCCGAGATCGATGACCACCGCCCTGATGTCTGGCGCCTTCCCGTCGGGCATCCTCACGACGTTCCGGTGACCCTGCGACTCCAGCAGCGTGTGGAGCAGGTCGACGTCTGCGTCGGGAAACGCCTCGGCCGCCGGGGTCTCGGGGCGCTCCCGCGCGAGGACGGTCAGGTCGGCGACGTGGACGGCGGTGACGGCGTCGAAGGCGAGGCACTTGCGCAGGTCGTCGGCGCTGTCCAGCCGGCGGTCCTTGATCCGGGTCCCGGTCTTCAGCGTCCGGAACCAGGTCTCGATCGTCCATCTTCGACGGTACCAGTCCAGGACGGTCGCGGCGTGCACGGCGTCGGCCTCCCCCTCCGCCGGCCGCTCGGTGGTCAGCAGCAGCCAGTGCAGCGGGTCGTCGCCGTCGGCCTCGATCTCGGTCGCCGAGACGGCGAGCATGGGCAGCGGGTCCGCGCCGCGGTCCCAGCGCGGCGGCACGATCCCGACCTCCGCCGTGCGGATCTCGAGGCGGGCGACGCGCTCCCTGCGGGCGCGCGGGCCGCCGGCGGCCGGGATCGTCAGATCCGTCACAGCGACGGTCGGCCGGGACGCGACATGCGCCCAAATGCACGCCCTGCCGCCGTCCGGCGTCCGCACCCGCTGGTTCGCCGAGCGGCTCGCGCGCACCAGAAGCGCGTCCCCGTCGTCCACGGCGTGGGCGAGCAGGTCCCAGAATTCGCCCTCGCGGTCGCAGACGGAGACCACCCGCGTGTCCGGGCAGGCCGACGCGAGCTCCCGCGCCCGCTCGAGCCCGGCGATCCAGCGCCGGCTGTCCTCCTCCGGATCCTTCCGGAAGGCCGCGTCCATCGCGAACAGGCCCAGGGGCCGGCCCTCCGGCGTCACC
>JAJEGW010000092.1 GCA_022819605.1 Silicimonas sp.
TGGCTCTGCCCGTTGAGGCGGGACTGGAAGCGCACCCTCAACCGGTAGAATCCTGCCCGGGCGCAGCCAGAGCGAGTTCCGCGCCGACAACTTGACAAGCGGGCAGCTGTCCCGCCATCACTCTAGGACCGAACGGTTACAGATGATTGGTACTCTGATGCGTGAAAGGGCCCTGACCGAGGGCAATTTTCCAAGTTCGGCGGCACTGGCCTTTTCCTTTATCGTGGTGATGTTCGCCACTTACGCTCTCCTGTGGGGACTTCTCAAGCTGCTGACCCTGCTTGGGCAGTCGGCAGGGGATTTCACAATCAGTTCGGCAGCACGATTGCGGCGCCTTTGGCCGCGCACCCGTCGCCACCACTCACTTAGCAGACCGGTGTCATACACCGTACTCGCTTACCTGATGAGCCCTGTCGTTGTCGTTTTTGTCTTCTCGTTTAATGAAGGTAGCAACGTCGGATTGCCTTGGGACGGTTTCACGACCGAGTGGTACAGTAAGGGCGTTGCGCTGTCGGGCTTTTCAAAATCCTTGGTCACCAGTCTCAAGGTATCAGGTATTGCTGTACTGCTTGCGGTTCTGATTGGAACTCCCGCTGCATTTGGTTTGCGCAAGCTGCCGTCAAAACTGCGACCAGTGGCCAGCTTCATCTCCTATCTGCCCTATATTGTACCTGGCATTTTGTTAGGTGTTGCAGTGCTGGCCTTTGCCAGCGAAGGAGATCTTGCTCTGGGCATTCCGACGACGGCAATCCTGCACACCTTCTTGATCCTCCCGATCATCGTGCTGGTTATCGGTGCCAGATTGCAGGGGATGGATTCACAGCTACCCGAGGCGGCACGTGATCTGGGAGCGTCCCCCGCCGTGGTGTTTCGAACCGTGACACTGCCGCTGATCTTTCCAGCGGTTCTGGGGGCGGCGATGATCGGAGCAGCCTATTCGATTGATGAACTGCTGGTCACAAATTTCTCGATTGGAAATGAATCAACGATCCCGGTGTGGCTATACGGGCAAGCCCGTCGCGGGTTTTCGCCGGCTATCAATGCAATTGCCGTCCTTTTGATGCTTGCAACACTGGTAATGTTTGCGGTCGCTGTGTTCTCGATCCTGCAAGCCAGCAAATCCAAGAGTTAGGAACAACTATGAAGAAGGATGCGTCCCAAATTCCTGCACAACAGCCGTTGGTCGAACTCAGAGAAGTCAGCAAGAACTATGGCGCCGTACAGGCGTTGCAGCCGACGAACCTGACAATCAATCAGGGCGAGTTCCTGACGCTGCTTGGGCCCTCAGGCTGCGGAAAATCAACCTTGCTGCGGTTGCTGGGTGGGTTTGAAATTCCCACTGGTGGCACAATTGCGGTTGCTGGGAAGGATGTGACACGCCTGCCTCCGGAGCGCCGCCCGTTCAATATGGTGTTTCAAAGCTATGCGTTGTTCCCGCATTTGACTGTTTCTGGAAATCTCGCCTATGGGCCAAATATCGCGGGTTTTCCCCAGGCGGAAATCGCCAAGAGGACCGACGAGGTGCTGGAGATGATTCACCTTCCGCACCTCAGAGACCGAAAGATCAATGAGCTGTCGGGCGGTCAGCAGCAGCGAATTGCGCTTGCCCGCGCGCTGATCAACCGTCCGAAGGTTCTGCTTTTGGACGAGCCCTTGTCCGCCCTTGACTTGAAGTTGCGCAAGCACCTGCAGGCAGAACTGCGCCGTATCCAGCGCCAATTGCAGACGACCTTTGTCTTTGTCACCCATGACCAAGAGGAAGCGATGAGCATGTCGCACAGGATCTGCCTCATGGATCATGGCTGGATTCGTCAGATCGGCAAGCCCGACGAGCTTTACAACATGCCCAACAGTGAATATTCGGCACGTTTCATTGGCGAGGCGAACTTTTTTAGCGGTATAGTGGATCAGCTGTCTGGTGGGAAAGCGAAAATTCGGCTTGATGTCGGCGACTCCCTGGTTCTTACCGCCGCAGACCCAGATCTCGTGGTCGGCGCGTCGGCGACGGCCATGCTCCGCCCTGAACACCTCGAAATCATGGCAGCAGGGGAGGGGATGCTGGACGGGACGATCCGCGACGTGATCTTCTTTGGACCCTACCAAGAGGTGTGCCTGACGCTGGACAACGGCGTCGACGTTGACATCCGCGCCCGCCGTGAAGCGGCAGTGGGCGAAGAAGGCAGTCGGGCCTCGGTTGCAGTGCTCGAAGATCGGGGCATCGTGCTTGCAAACGAATCCTGAGACCCTTCGAAAGCGCCTTGGTTCAAGATTCCCGGCGCACCCATTGAGGTGCGAACCCAAACGCTTTGCCTTGGCAAATGAAACATAAAGGACCAGGCAATGACCAAATCACTCTTCGACCTTTCCTGCAGAACTGCCATTGTCACTGGTGCGACCAAGGGTATCGGTCGCGCCATCGCATTTCGCATGGCGGAAGCTGGTGCCGAGGTTGTCGTCTCAAGCCGAGACGAGGGCCGATGCCGCGATGCAGCGGATGAAATCACTGCAGCTGGCGGAAGGGCAATAGGCATCCCCGTCAATATTTCACATATTGAAAAGCTGGACGGTTATTTGGATCGCGTCAGGGAACAAATATCACATCCGGTTACAGTATTCGTTGGCAATGCGGCGGTAAATCCGTACTACGGCTCGATTGTCGACATCGAAGAAGCGGCCTTTGACAGGATCTATAATGCCAACGTGAAATCGACCCTTTGGATGGTGCGTAGGCTGACGCCCGAAATGAAAGAACATGGGGGCGGTGCGATCATCTTCGTTACCAGTATTTCAGCCCTGCGTGGAACGGATGACATCGGAGCGTACGGTGCGTCCAAGGCGGCGCTGACTTCGGTTGCCCGCAGCCTGGCAGTGGGCTTGGGCCCGGACGGTATCCGCGCCAACTGCATAGCGCCTGGCCTGATTAAAACAGATTTCGCAAAACCACTGTTGGAAGATCCTGAAAAAGTCGCCGCCGTTGAGCGCCGCTACCCGTTGCGCAGGATCGGTGAGCCGGACGATTTGGCAGGTGCCGCGGTCTTTCTTGCATCTGACGCCAGCCGTTTTGTAACCGGCCAGACGATCGTGGTTGATGGCGGAGTCTCTATTGCAGGTACTGGGCGCCTCTGAATCGTCTTCGACATTGTGTGCGGTCGAGATCCCTGGCAACGGGTGAGGGCAGAAACGAACCGTAATCACGTAAGGGCGTGCTATTCACCCCTCACTGATTTGCGGTTTTCACCAGCACGAGGGTACGGAGAGCACCATGTCGACGGTTTTCTAAAAGGGCGGGATTTCGGCGGTTCGCCGCGCTTTTGAGCGACGATTTGGCCGTGCAGGTCGGGTGATCGCGGCGTGCGCGGGCGTGCTGCATTGGCGAGAGGCCGCCCGGCCCTTCGTTTGCCGCCTTTTGCTGGGTGCATTTCAGCCTTTCTCGTCGGCGTTGACGACGTCGTTCCAGTCGGCGTTCTCTGGCGGTCGGCGTCTCCGGACGGTGACGTGGGGCGGGACCTTCAGCCTTTCGCGCAGGGTCTCGGCCTGGCGCTCTCCGGCCTCGTCGTGGTCCTGCGCAAGGATGACGGTCCTGACGTTGGGAAGGCTCCTTGCGGCGAGGCCGATCTGTTCGCGCTGGCTTCGCGATGGCGCTCCTGCGGTGGAGAGGAATGCCTGGCTGGCGGGGCATCCGTCGATCTGGGCCAGGCTGAGCGCGTCGACGGCGCCCTCGGTGATGACGAGGGTCTCCAGGTCTCCGGCGGCCCCGGCGCGGACGGCGAACAGGCTGCGGGTTCCGCCGGTCGCGAAGCGTCTCGGTCCGTCGGGCGGACCGATCTCGAAGCCGGTGAGCCTGCGGTTCCCGTCGCGGTGGGCGAAGAGGACGCGGCCGCTGCGGTCGCGGCGGATCAGGGGGCGGCAGGCGTCGAGCGTCTCGGGCCGGATTCCGCGTCCGGCGAGCCAGTCCGGCGCCGGATCCGGTAGCGCCGCTGGCGGCGACGGCCCGTCTCGCGGCCCTTCTCCGTGCGCCGGTAGCGGGCACGCGCCTCGCGGCGCCTCTCGGTCCGGGACCGCGCGCTGCACGCCTTCGAGCAGTACACCTGCCCGCGGTCGCAGGACCGGCAGATCACGACCTGCCGCCGGCACCGCTTGCAATTGAACAGGCGTCCCGTCGCGCGCACCGTCCGTCTCGGGAGCGGGGGTGGACCCGGACGCGAAAATGCCTGACAATGCACGGGAGTTCGGTCCCCGCGACCGGCTCGTTCGGGTGCGGTGCCCGGGGCTTGTTGGCAAACTCTGCCCGGCACCGCATCGCTCTCTCTCTCGATGGCGCCATACCAACCGGCCGACGCCACGGCAAAGCCGCTGCCCAGGGCACGGACGACAGGACCCGACGATGGGGAAGGAAAGCGATTCCGGCAAAGCCGCCGCGCACCAGCGGTCGATGCAGGAGACGCGCCTCAGGCGCAGATCGTCCGATGCTGCAGCACGATGGAACCCGAGCCGCCGGACGGCACGCACGGCAATGGCCTCACGACAGGAGTCTCACAACAGGAGCCGTACCATGAGAAAGGAAACGATTCCGGAAAAAGCGCGGCGAACCGCCGAAATCCCGCCCTTTTACGCAGCCATCGACAGCCGCAAGCATTGAAATCACGGGTCAGTAGAGTTTGCTAACGCAGATGCCGCACGCATTGACCAGATTAGCACCGCGTTTCGAAAACGCATGGCATGGAGGGGTCATCTTGGCGTCCAAGTTGAACCTGCACTCTCAAATGAAAAGCGTCGGGCGTTCACGCTTGAAGATGCGGTCTTCCGGTTCGCTTCCCAGAAGTTCTCGGGCGTGTCTGTGGCCGGAATAGACGGCGGCCTGGATCGTTCCCGGGACTTCGGCGTCGCCGATGGTTCGATGCGGAATATCG
>JAJEGW010000189.1 GCA_022819605.1 Silicimonas sp.
CAAGTCCAGGTGCCACATGCCCCAGCGCGATCAGGCCCAGAACCATCAACCGGTCATTCGCGCCCTTTACCAGCGCATTCCAGGTCGCGTGCATCAGCGCGGCCGTGAGAACGATGAAAAAGACCAGAAAACTCATGGGAAGGAAACGTGATCCGAGGGGCCAGGATCAAGGAGGCGCGTTGGTCCCAGTGGGATCAACGCGGCCAAGGCAGGGAGAATGTCTTGACCGTGGTGAAGAACTTCATCGCTTCGATGACGCCCTCCTTGACGCCATTGCCGCTGTCCTTGATGCCGCCAAATGGTGACATCTCGATACGGTAGCCCGGTTGTTCCCATATGTTTACGGTGCCTACGTTCAGTCCTTCTATGTAGGCGTGCATCCGGTGGAAACTGTTGGTGCAGACGCCCGAGGACAGACCGAAATCAGTGGAGTTCGAGATTGCCATCACCTCTTCGTCATTGTCAGGCACGCGCACGATGGGCACTATGGGGCCAAAGGTTTCCTCCATCACCAGTTCCGAGGAATGAGGCACCTTGTCCACCACGATGGGCGGCAGCAGTGCGCCGCGCCGCGCCGGGTGATAAAGGATCTCCGCCCCTTCCTTTTCAGCTTGCAGGACGCGGCCTTCAATGACTTCGGCAGCTTCCTTGTGAATTACGCAGCCAAGCTCGGTTTCCGGGTCTTGCGGATCGCCGAACTTGATCTTCTTGGCCTTCTCCAGCACCAGTGGCACGAATTGGTCCGCGACGCTTTCCTGCACGAGGATTCGCTTCACGGCAGTACAGCGTTGGCCCGAGTTTCCCGTGGCGCCCGCAACAGCGATGGTCGCGGCCCTGTCGAGATCCGCCTCGCTCAAGTCATTGCAGATGATCAGCGGGTCGTTGCCGCCCAACTCAAGCGCGGCACGCTTGTATGCGGCTTTCGCAGCTATCAGCTTGCCGACAGGCACACCGCCAGTGAACGTGATGATGTCGATATGCTCGTTGGTGATCATCTCGTCGCCGACATCCTGCGGCCAGCCGGTCACGATCTGGAACATCTCGTGCGGAAGGCCAGCATCGTAAAGAACGTCGGCAAGCGTGATTGCCGTCAGTGGCGTCAGTTCGGTTGGCTTGCAGACCAAGCAGTTGTTCGTTGCGATGGACGGCGCAATCTTGTGGCTGACCATGTTCAACGGGTGGTTGAACGGCGTGATCGCACTGATGGCGCGAACCGGCTCGCGCTTGGTGAATATCTTGCGATCCTTGCCATTGTGGGTCAGGTCGCAGGAGAAGATTTCGCCATCGTCTTTAAGCGCTTCGGCGGCGGCAAACTGGAACACGTCCTGCGCGCGCTTGGTCTCGTAAATCGCGTGCTGGTGGCAGATTCCCAGTTCCAGCGTCAGCCATTTTGCCAGATACTCGCGCCTCTCTCCGATGATCTCGCCTGCACGTTTCAGGATCTTGCTGCGTTCGTAGCGCGTGAGATTCGGTTTGTAATTCGCCGCGATTTCAAAGGCTTTTGCCGCATGGCTGGCGTCACCGGCGGGGACATATCCTACAACCTCTTCCGTGTAAGGATACTTTACCGGCACGGTGCTGTCGGTGAAGACCGCCTCCCCGCCGATGCGCATGCCTTCATTGCGAATATCCAGATTTGTCATCTCTGTCATGAGGGGACCTCTTCCGATGCCGCGGCAATGGTTGCGTAAAGGAACGCGTCGAAATTACGCAAGGCGGGTGCGTCGGGCACGTCGATCACGCGGTTGACGACGAAGGGCACTTCCTGCTCGGTCAGCCCGCCGTGACTGCGCAGGGGCTCGCCCAAAGCGGCCAGGTCGTGGCGGTCCTCAGAAGTGCCGATGGTCATGTTTTCGGTGCAGACCAAAGTTAGATCACCAATGCGGTCGGCGGGCAGTTCGTAATTTGCCACCGCCTCTTCGCGGGTCAGCACTTCAAGCATTTCTGGCAGGGCGGCGACCTTGGCCTTGATCTCGTCCCGGTCGGCATCTTCAGGGAGATACACGGTCGCAAACGAGCCAAGGGCACCATGGTGAACAACATAGGGGTCGGTGATCGGCAGGATCACGCGGGCCGCGGACTTGCTCAGCCATTCGTCGAACACGTCCTGCATGTAGATAACGGACGGTTCCCTGGTCGTGGTGTCGTGCTTGGGCTTCATGCCGTGATCTGCAGTTGTCACGATGGCTGCGCCAAGCGAGTCCAGCTCGCCCAGGTAGCGGTCGAACATAGCGCAAAAGTCCTTTGCGCCTCGTTCGTTTGGCGCAAATTTGTGCTGCACATAGTCTGTTGTCGACAGGTACATCACGTCAGGCTTCATTTCTTTCAGGAGCTTCACACCAGCTGCGAAGACAAATTCGGACAGATCGGCCGAGTAGACTTCCGGTACTGGCATGCCCATCCATTCGCTCGCATTGTCGATCCCATGTTCGGCCTTGGTGGTGTCACCAGACCGTTCCGCCGAAAAGGCCACGGCGCGATCATCGTGAAACTTCAGGCCTGCGCCGAGCAGGGCACGCAGCTTGTCCTTGGCGGTGACAATCGCGACGCGGGCGCCGGCCTCGTGGAACTTCGAAAAGATGGTGGGCGCACGCAGGAAGCGGACGTCGTTCATCATCACTTCTTCGCTGGTATCCGGGTCGAAAAGGAAGTTGCCGCAGATGCCATGCACCGCTGGCGGACGGCCTGTGGCAATCGACAGGTTGTTCGGGTTTGTGAAGGAAGGGATCACCGAGTGCGCCAACCGGTCGGTCCCGGTCTCGCGGATTCGCTCGAGGTTCGGCATCAGCCCTTCGGCGATGGCGACCTTCAAGTATTCCGGTTCGCACCCATCCAGGCAGATGGCAATGGCACAGGTTCGAGGCACAGGATAGGTGCGACCGTTTGCAACGACGGGGGCATTGATCGGCATATTGTTCCTCAAGCGGCGAGTCTCTTGCGCTCTTCGAGTGCGGCGGCTGGTGGAGATGCAGAGGCGACGCCCATGTGTTCGAGCGCTTCTTTCGCGGCGGCGACAACCGCCCGCATGACAGTTTCGTCCATCTGTCCGATACATCCGACGCGGAACGATTCCACAACCGTCAACTTTCCGGGATAGATTATGAAGCCCCTGTCCCTCATCAGATCGTAGAAGCGTTCGAAGCTGAAGGCCGGGTCGGCGGGGCAGAAGAACGTGGTGATGATCGGGCTGAGCCAGCGGTCGGCCAGCAGGGTTTCAAAGCCCAGGCTGCGCATGCCTGCAACCATGACTTCGCGGTTGCGCATGTAGCGGGCGCCACGTCCGGCAACGCCACCCTCGGCCTCGTGCTGTTTC
>JAJEGW010000002.1 GCA_022819605.1 Silicimonas sp.
GGTGTAGGGAGACGGAATGTGATAGCAGCCCGGCAAAAGGGGCTCGTAGTTTGTCCGGAAGTTCGCGTTTCCATTGACGCTGGCACCGCCCATGTGCGTGCCGTGGTAGCCTTTCTTCAGGCTCAGGAATTTCACCCGACCGGCTTCTCCGCGAATCTTGTGATACTGCCGTGCAAGGCGCAGGGCGGTCTCGACGCTGTCAGAACCGCCGCTGGTGAAGAATGCGCGCGCCATGCCGTCCGGGCCGAAGAAATCGGCCAGTTCGTGCGCCAGTTCGATGATCTTGTCGTTCGTGGTTCCGCGAAAGGCCGAATAGTAGGGCAGCGTGCCGAGCTGGTCTGCAATTGCCTGCTTCACGGGTTCGCAGGAATATCCCAGGTTGACGTTCCAGAGACCGCCCACGGCATCCACCGCCTCGTGGCCGTCGATGTCGCGTATGCGCGATCCCGCAGCGCCTGTGACGATGACCGGCGGGTTCTCGATGCAGTCCGTCGGGCTTGCCATCGGGTGCCAAAGAAGGCGGGCGTTCTGTTGTTTCAGGAAGTTCGAGTCTCTCATGGGATTGACCTTTCAGGCGAAAGAGATGTCGACGGTGCCGAAGGCTCCGTAGTCGGCATGTATTCGGGACCCCGGGGGACATTCAAGAGGGCGAATGAACGATCCTGACAGGATCACCTGTCCGGCCTCGATCCGCTGCCCATAGCATGCCATGCGACGGGCCAGCCAGCAAACGCTCTCGACGGGGTCGTTCAGGACGCCTGCGCCGAGGCCGGTCTCCTCGACATCGCCGTCCTTGAAGACAATTGCCGGAATCCAGCGGAGATCGTGCGCGTCCGCATCGTGGCGCTCGCTTCCAAGAACAAAGCCCGCATTCGCCGCGTTGTCGCTGATCGTGTCCGTGATGATGCGGGTCTGGCCGCTTTCGGGGTCGGCACGAAGGATGCGGGTGTCGAGGATTTCAATGACCGGGGCAACGCACTCGGTTGCGGCCAGGACATCTTCGCGCGTGACGTCCTGTTCGCTGATCGGGCCCTTCATGACAAAGGCAATCTCCGCCTCGATGCGAGGCTGGATGAAGCGCCCCGCCGGAACCTCGCTTCCGTTTGCGAATTCCATGTCGTCAAAGAGGATCCCGCTGTCCGGAACGTCGATGTTCAGCGCGGCTTGCATGGCCTTGGAAGTGAGCCCGATCTTCCATCCGGCTACCTGCCGGCCCTGCGCGATCTTGGCCGATAGAATCTCGCTCTGGATCGCATATGCGTCATCCATGGTCATGCCGGGATGCGCCAGGCTGAGCAGGCCTATCTGGGTCCTTGTCGCCTCGGCCCGAAGCAGGGCGGCGGCGGCGCTGGCATGCTCCTCTGGCGTCATGCCTCGTCCTCGACAGTGTTGCGAAGGGTGCCGATGCCCTCGACCTCGATCTCGATCACGTCGCCGGGCTGCAGGAACCGAGGCGGGTCGAAACGTGCTCCCGCGCCAGTGGGGGTGCCGGTGACAATGATGTCGCCGCTGTCGAGGGTCGTGAAGGTCGAGATGTAGGCGATCTGTTCGCGCACCGGAAACACCATGTTCTTCAGGTAGTCGTCCTGCCGTACGTCTCCGTTGACCCGAGTGACGATTCGGGCGTCGTCAAGCTGCGCCGGATCGGTGAAGGGCACGATCCAGGGCCCCATGGCGCCGGAGCTGTCCCAGTTCTTGCCTTGGGTGACGTTGAATTTCGCGTGCCGAACCCAGTCACGGATCGTTCCCTCGTTGCACAGTGTGAGCGCAGCGATGTGATCGTGTGCGCTTGATGCGGCTATTCGGCGTCCCGGCTTGCCGATCACGACCGCGACCTCGCCCTCGTAGTCAAGCCGTTCGCTTTCGGGCGGGCGGATCAGGGGCCGGTCATGGCCGGTGAAGCTCGACGGGAAGCGGGGGAAGAGCGACATGTGCTTCGGCTGATCGCTGCCATCCTTGTACTCGGCATTCCGGTCGGGAAAGTTGACGCCGACGCAAATGATGCGGCAGGGTTTCGGAATCGGAGGTTCGAACAAGATGCCCAGGTGTGAAGCGGTCCGGCCTGTTGCCGCATGGGCCAAGGCGTCAAGCCCGCCTGCCGCGACGACGTCCTTGAGTGTCGGCCATTTCGGGAACTCCGGCGAAAGCGGGATGGCTCCCTGCTTGGTCACCATGCCGTAGAAGCGTTCGCTGTCGTGAATGTAAGTCGCGAATCTCATGCCAGTTCCACCATCACGTCATAGGCCGCCATCACGTCGTCACGCGTGGTGCCGAACTGTCCGACCTGGAAGCGTACCGCGGCCCGCCCATCGACTTGGGTCTGCGTCACGTAGATCCGCCCGTCGTCGTTCAGGCGGTTCACGAAATCCAGCTGAGCCGCGTCATCCTTCCCGACGAGGCGGAACGTGAACAGCGACAGAATCGGGTCGGTCACGATCTCGAACCTGTCGTCGTCCCGAAGATTCCCGGCGAGTTCTTCGGACCATGCGACATGGTTCCGGATGCGGCGGCGGAGACCATTCAGTCCATAGGCCCTGATCAGGAACCAGAGCTTGAGCGCGCGGAACCTGCGGCCAAGGGGAATCGACCATTCCGAATAGTTGATGAATCCGTCTGCGCCATGGGTCTTCAGGTATGCGGGCTTGATTGCCAGCGTGCGGGTCAGGTCCTCAGGCGAGCGCACGAAATGAACAGAGCCGTCGAACTGTCCCCCCATCCACTTGTAGGGATTGAAGACCACGCTGTCCGCCTTCTCGGTGCCGGCCCAGAGGTGCCGGAACTCGGGGCAGATCATGGCGTTGCCGGCCCAGGCTGCATCTACGTGAAGATAGAGTTCGTGCTTCCTCGCAACCTCTGCGATGCGGCCCACCTCGTCCGAGGCGCCCATGCTTGTGCCGCCGACGCAGGAGATGACGCCCGCGGGCAGGTGCCCCGCGGCAAGGTCGGACTTGATCGCGTTGTCCAGTGCCGAGGGGTTCATGCATCTCAGTGTTCCCGTTGTGGGAATCCGGACGAGGTTGTCCTGTCCGATCCCGGCAACCCAGATCGCACGGTCGATCGACGTATGCACTTCGGCCGTCGCGTAGACCCGAAGGGGTTTCTGCCCTGGCAGTCCGGCCTGGTTTCCCCGCCACGCAAGCGTGCGTTCCCGCATGGTCAGGACGGCGGCGAGCGTGGCTTCGGAGGCGCTGCCATGAATGACGCCATGGAATGTCTCGGGCAGGTCGAGAGCCTGGCGAAGCCAATCAAGGACTCGCGTTTCCAGTTCGGTTCCTGCGGGCGAAGTCTGCCAGATCATGCACTGTACGGCGATGTTCGCGATCATGTAGTCCGCGACCACTGAGGGCGGCGTTGCATTCGAGCAGAAATAGGCGAAGAAGCTTGGATGTTGCCAATGCGTGATGCCGGGCATGACCAGGCGGTCCACGTCGCTGAAGATCGTCTCCATGTCTTCGGCTTCCTCTGGCGGCGCTTCGGGAAGCGAGGCTGCGATCTCGCCGGGCGAAACCTGTGATCGGACCGGGCGTTCACGAATGGTGCGATGATAGTCGGCGCCCCATTCTGCCGCGCGTCGGCCCCAGTGGGCGAGGTCGTCCCAAGTCGGTTCGTGACGATCTGTCATGGCGCGATGATCGGTGTGGCTTCAAGTGTCGGAGGTTCGGCTTCGACGCCGACAAAGCGCGTACCGTGCTCGAACCAGCTACGCGGGGCAGGTGCACCCCAAAGGGTTTGCCGCTG
>JAJEGW010000102.1 GCA_022819605.1 Silicimonas sp.
CCGTTCTCCTTCTGCTTGTAGCCAAACACAGAATACAGGACGGCTGGGCCGATCACACGCAACATGATGCGGCGCATCACTACATGATGTTCCTAAATTGTTCGTGAGTCTTTATTTATTTGGTTTGGTATTAGATCGCCGAGGAACTCCCTGCGTCCCGGACTTCGGGAATGTCGACCGAGAAAACTACAGAATTCACACCGGGGCTAGGACAGGTGCCTGGCCAACCTCCCCAGAAATCTCTAGCGAGATGAAAAGGGCATCGGTTGCGAAAGACAGTGACGATGGCGACGATTTCAGGTCCTGACCGGCAGATTTGGACGACGTTCGGGTGGTACATTGGCGAATTCTGGCACTTTTCTCGCGACTCACGGCTCGCCTCCCTCCGCGACTTGGTCCTTGTCCGCGCCCGCGTTGCAGGCGACGCCGGATAGGAGACGGATCGTGACGAGTTCGCGCATCAGCGCGAGCGGGGAGACCGGGACGGCGCGGAGATGGCCGGCGGGCACGCCGTCGGCCGCGAGGTCGGCGAGAAGGTCTCGACACCGATGGTGGGGTCGATGCGGGTCACCGCCCCGCCGGAGTCGAGGCCCAGCCCCGACCCTCGCAGGACTCGCGGATCTCGCGCAGACGCGCCGCAGGACAGCCCGCTCGCGGGCGGGAGAACCGTGGATGCGTGCCCGCCCCACCGCAGCGATGCGTTGCGGCCTTCCGCCTAAAACCCGGTCCTGCCGCGGATCGCGCACGACAGGCCCAACCGTAGCTCACCACGGCTCGATCTCGGTGCCGCGACAATGACGTTTGTCAGCCGACTCCGGTGTTCCGTTCATCGGTTCGCCCTTCGACTCTTTTTTACCCGCCGCAGTGGATGGCAAAGCCAAAATTCCGTGGATGTCGAAGATCCGGGCCAGCACTTCGCGGCGCGTGAGTCCTCGTCCCGCGATTCGACTGCGGAATTCCAGGGTCTTACACGATGCTCCACCTAAAACACGTTGACTGGGGATGTTCGTGCCGGTTCCGTACGCGAAACGACGCGGCCATTTGAAATCACTGCAAGTCGTGCAGGTCTCAGCCTCAGCGCTTCAATCGGGTCAGCAGCATCCAGCACGATCAGGCTCGCGCGCCTTCCGACTTCCAGCCCTAAATCCAGTCCCATGATGCCGGCCGGGGCGAGCGTCACCATTTCAAAGGCCGTGCGCATGTCGTCAGGGGACGTCATGTGCGCCAGGTGAAGCCCCATATGCGCGACCTCAAGCATGTCGCCTGAACCAAGCGGATACCAGGGATCACGCACGCAATCCTGGCCAAAGGCCACCGTGATCCCGCTGGCCTGCAATTCGGGCACGCGCGTCATGCCGCGCCGCTTCGGGTAGCTGTCCATCCGGCCCTGCAGAGTAACGTTGATCAACGGGTTCGCGATGGCAGACACCCGCGCCTCTGCAATCAACGGCAAGAGCTTCGAAACATAATAGTTGTCCATCGAGTGCATTGACGTCAGGTGGGAACCGGTCGTGCGGCCCTGCAGACCGCAGCGCACGGTCTCGGCGGCGAGAGTTTCGACATGACGGCTCATCGGATCGTCGCTTTCGTCGCAATGCAGGTCTACGCGCAAGTCTCTTTCGGCGGCGAGTTCGCAAGCCGCGCGAACTGCGGAGGCACCGTCGGCCATGGTCCGTTCGAAATGTGGAATGCCCCCCACAACGTCGACACCGGCATCCAGTGCCCGTATGACCTGTGCCTCGGCTCCAGGGGCCCGGTACCATCCGTTCTGCGGAAACGCGACCAATTGCAGGTCAAGGGTCTCGCGCACGAGGTCTCGCACTTCCAGCAGCGCCTCGACGGTCCGGAAGGATGGATCGGTGACGTCCACGTGACTGCGAATCGCCAGGATTCCCCGGCCCACCGCCTGCCGGCAATAGTCCAGGGCCCGCGTGACAATGTCGTCGCGGGTCTGAAGGGACTTGAGTTCCCCCCACAGCGCGATGCCCTCCAGGAGAGTGCCTGAACGATTGATGCGCGGGGTGCCGTAGCTGAGTGTCGCATCCATGTGGAAATGTGCATCGACAAACGGGCTGCTGATCAGGCGGCCGCTGGCGTCAAGGATCTCCTTCGCCTCAGCGACTATGCCTGGCTCGACCGCGCGAATCGTCGCATCCGATATCGCGACATCCACTCTGCTCCCATCGGGACGAACGCCGTTCCTTACCAGAAGATCAATGCTCATGGCACTTCCCGTCCATTGATTACATGCGCCGATTCCGCCGACCAGCTGAGCCAGAACGTCTGGCCGGGATCCGGCGACAGCGCCGCATGCCGTGCCTCGGAGATCTGAGCCTTCAACTCCTCGCCGGACGGGCCTTCGAAATGGCAGATGATTCCCGTGCCGGCGAACTCTTCGGAAACGAATCCCGCCGGAATGCTGGGGATCGTCGGAGCTGAATCGTGAATTTGCATGCGGTCTGCAGCCACAACGATTTCCACCAATCCGTCAGGGGCGCCTGCATGCGGGAAATCCACTCCGTCGATCGACACCGTCGGGCCCGAGACGGTCCCTTCAAGAATGTTGTTGCGGCCGACAAATTCGGCCACGAAGCGAGACCGGGGCGCGCGGAATATCTCTTGCGGGCTCCCGATCTGGGCAATCTCGCCGTCGCCCATGATCACGACGCGGTTTGCCATCGCGAAGGCCTCGGACTGCGAATGCGTCACGTAGACGAAGGTGATCCCCAGTTCCATGTGCAGCTTTGACAAAACGCCCTGCATGCGGATGACCAAATGCGCGTCGAGCGCCGAGAGCGGCTCGTCCAGAAGCAGCATCTTCGGCTCCGTCACGAGTGATCGGGCAAGCGCCACCCTCTGGCGCTGCCCGCCGGACAGGACGTCAACCCCGCGCCGCTCGAAACCCTCGAGGCCGAGCCTGGCGAGCCACGTCTTCGCGCGGTCCTCGCGTTCGGCCTTCGCGACGCCACGCATCCTCAACCCAAACTCAACATTCTCGATCACGTTGAGAAACGGGAATAGTGCAAGGGATTGCCAGACCAGCGGAGTATCACGCTCATGGACGGGAACGTCGTTCATTTCGTGGCCATCGATCCTGATAGAGCCCGAACTAGGCGCCTCAAGACCAGCCAGCATGCGCAGCGTCGTCGTCTTGCCGCATCCAGACGGTCCCATAATCGCCACGAACTCGCCGCGAGCAATCTCAAGGTCAAAGCACTTCACAGCCTCGACGTTGCCAAATTTCTTCTTGACGTTCGAAAACTGAACCAAAGGCGCCGTGCCCGTCATGTCGCGGTCTTTCTGAGGATGAGCAATTGCGCCAGAATGACGAGAGTCATGGAGACGAGGAACACGACTGTTCCAATTGCATTGATTTTGGGGTCCACGTTGCCTTGCAGAATCTCCAGAATCATCACCGGGACCGTCTTGTTCAAGCCCGAGACAAACCAGGCCACGATGAACTCGTCAAAGCTGACGGCCGCTGCCAGGCAATAGGCCGATACAATCGCGGGCGCACAAAACGGCACTACTACCGAACGCATCGCGCGCCAGGACGACGCACCGAGATTCCATGCAGCTGCCTCGAGCGCGGCGTCCATTTGGTGCAGCCGCAACCGGCAGATGGCCATCGCGAACGGCGCGCCCATCACGGTATGGGCAATGATGATTCCAGCCAGCGTTCCCGACAAGCCGAGCCGCGCCAGCCATGCCAGCATCGCAAGGCCCAGGATCACGAGCGGAATTGTCGGCGGGAGCAGTGCCAGCGCGAGGTAAGCACTCTTGAACCGGAATCCGTACCGAAAGTCGGTATAGGCCGTCGCAAAGCCCACGAAGGTCGACAAGGCAGCCGCAGAGGCTGCGACGACAATCGAATTGCGAAACGCCGTCCAGACCTCAGGACGCGCAAATGCCGTCTCATACCATTCTGTCGTGAAATGTCCGAGCGGCATGGTCGGAAAGCGGTCGGAATTGAACGAGAAAACCATGCTAGTGACTATGGGCGCAAAGACAAAAGCAAAGAGTGCCGTCACGTAAATCCAGCTGACTGCAGTGCTGAGCCTCATGCGCTACGTCCTCCGCCGGTATGCCGCGGCGACTGCTGCAAAGGCCACGGCAAAGAGCGTAGCAATCATCACGACTGCAACGACGGCAGCGCGCGGCCACTGCTGGCCGGACTTGGTCGTGTCGACGATCAGGATCGACAAGGTGGGCGGGTTCGATCCGCCAAGGTAGAACGGACTGACGAAATCGCCGAAGGAGAGAATGAACGCAAAGAGGAGGCCGATGACAAGCCCGACCCTCGCCGCCGGAATAATGACCCTGAAAAGTGTCTCTCGCGGGCTGGCGCCCAGGTTGCGTGCGGCCTCGATGAGCGTTCTGTCAATCGCGGCCAGGCTGAACGTCTGAAGGATCACGACCAGGGGCAGCACCAGCGTCAGGTAACCCACCATGGCGCCGAATCCGGAATTCAGCATGGCGAACGGCCCGACTCCGATCAGGCCCAGAACGGCGTTGAGCGGACCGCCTTCGGCCAGGAGCACCTGCCACGCATAGATGCGCACGAGATAAGAGGTAAAGTAAGGCACGATCAAGACGAAGACAGCCCAGCGTCGGACCGCGTCCGATGCCCGAAACGCCAGCGCAAGGGAGGCAGGAAACGCAAGCAGGCTGGCAAGGCACGCAGCCAGCGTGGCGCGCCAGAAGGTCACGAAATACGCGTCCCAGAAATAGTTGCGGCTCAGCATCCGTTCCCAGTTCCTGAAAACGAAATCCGGCTCCATCCGGTAGTTGCGTACCAGCCAAAAGGAAATTGCCACCATCAGGAGCAAAGGCCCGACGAAGAACAGTCCCTGCCAAATCAACAAGGGCAAGCGCCAGAAATATGGATAGATGGCAATTCGTTTGGCCATGCTGCGCCTATCGCACCGAAGCACTACAGGTACTTTCAGAGAACTCGTTTCCCGTCAATGAAGTGCGCTCGAAGCTTGAACCGGGCGTCCCCGTCTCCCTTTAGCCCCAGCGATTCGCTTTTTCTTCAAGCGATGTCCCTTAGCTGACTTAGTCCCCGCTCGCCTTCGGCGGCGGGTCGGGATGTCACCTCCGCTACGGAATCCGCCTGCCCGTCGTCCCAAGTGTGGAACCGCGTGGAATCGGCTTCGCGACGCGGACATTGGAGGTCATGGCAGCGTTCTGACTATCCGGCTGCCTGCGATCGAGGCGCTTCCGGTCGAGCCCGGCAGTGATGGCAAGCAGCTTGCCACCTTTCATCCCTCGTTGCGAACTGGCAGGCATGCCTGACGTCGGGGGCGCAATGCGTGCGTGCTTCGCCTGCGTTTCAGGCGGTCTTGTATTCCGACCAGAAGTCGTTCCAGTCCTCTAGGGTTTGCTGTCGCGGGATGTCGCGGAAAAAGATGCGCTTCTCTTGCAGCAGATTGATCGGACTTTGCGCATGGCCTTCGATCAGTCCGGAGCGCTCGGCCTCGGCTGGATTTGCCTCCTGTATGGCTTTCCAGCCAGATTTCGTCGGGGACAGCGCCGGATAGGCCGCCATCTGGATCGATTTCAGCTGTCCAGCCGGGCTGAGCATGTACTGAATGAACTTGTTCACGATCTCCTGCTTGCCCGAGCCCTTACCGATCGAATAGCTCTCGGTCCACTGGATGCCCCCCTCATTCGGGATGACGCTGGCAACAGGCGCACCGTCCTTCTGGAGAACGCCCGTGATCCAGTCTCCGATGCCGCACATCGCGAGCATCTCGCCGTTCTTGAGAGCCGAAAACGTGCCGCCGTAATCAAAGTACCCTCCGACCTGCGGTTTCAGGCTGAGCGTCTTTTCCTGCACGTCCTCCCATGCATCTTCAGAGATATCGAAGGGTGACGGATCCCGGTTGCCTTGAAGCAAGGAGATCTGTCCCAGGCTCGGAAGATGCCAGTCGAAATGACCGACCTTGCCGGTGACCTTCGGATTCCAGAAGGCATTGTAGCTGAAGGCTTCCTCTGCCGTCAGCGCATCGGTGTTGTAAGATACCCCGAGCAGGCCGTACCGCACCATGACGGACCACAGCTGATCACCCGTCCAGTGTCCGGGAAAGTTCTGGTATTCCGGGAAAAAATCGTCGAATGGAAACAGCGACGCGTCCATCTCCTCGATGTACCCGGCGGCATTCAACTGCTGCACGAACTCGGCATCTGACAAGATGAGGTCGTAGGTTCCGGGTGGTGACTGGGCGATCAGGGCGAGCATGTTGTCGCCTCCGGCATAGTACTTCGGAACGAACTTGACGTTGTGCTCGGCTTCGAATTCCGCCACGACATCCGGTTCCGCATGTCCGTACCAGGCCAGCATGTTGATGGTTACCGGATCCGCGGCCCAGGCACGATTTGCCATCGGTGCCGCCAGCGCCGCGCCCGTCGCACCGGACAGAAAGCTGCGCCGCGTCAACGTCATCTTGGAACTGGACATGGAACTTCCCTTTCGATTTTCGATTCTGGTTTCAGGGCGCTTCAGGACGTCTTGTCGAACAGGCGACCTCGTTGCCTTTGGCGAAAGGGTAGCCAGAACCCGCGGCAATGGGAAATTTCCAGTTCGTATGACGGCATTTAGAATATTTATGCAAGTGCGGCAGGGGATTTTCGTTCACAATTCGGCGGCCTTGCCGTTCCCCTGGATGCGTTCAAGCAGGTGCTGGGCCAGGGCATGGCCGGCATCGCCCAGGACAGCATGCTTGTAGAACAGCCCTATGCTCAGCGGCGCGAGGCGCGGGAATCCCTCGTCCTCCCGCGCAACCCGCATGCCCGGCAGCAGCGTCGCGGGCGTCAGCGCCGTTGCCCCGAGCCCCTCCAGAACGGCAGCCTGCAGCCCTTCAACGTCGCGCGACACCAGCATCGTGCGCCAGCCGCGACCGGACGCCCGAAGAGCGTTGCGCATGCGCGTTGCGTATTCGCAAGGATCCGGGTGCCGGACGATTGGCAGCGGCTGACGGAAATCCGCGCGAAACCCATTCTTGACCGCCCAGAACGGCTCGACCACGGTTGATTCGACCAGATAGGGCGCGTCCTCCCCTTCCGGCAGAATCGCCACCGTGATGTCAAGACGGTCATCTGCCAGCGCCTGCCGCAGTTCCGTCGACAGCATGCTTTCGATCTCGACCTTGACGTCCGCATGATTCGCGGCAAAGGCCGAAATCGCCTCGAGAAGAAACCTGTGCGCGAAATCCGTCGGCACACCGGTCCGGATCCAGCCTTCCAGGGCGGAATCCGCGAAATGCGCAATTATGTCGTCGTTCAAGCGCAGCAACTGGCGCGCGTAGGGTCCCAAGGCGGCCCCGTCGTCAGTCAGCCTGTACCGGCGACCCGATGTCAGGATCAACTTGGTTTGCAGCAAATCTTCGAGTCGCTTGATCTGAAGGCTCACCGCCGGTTGGGTCCGGCCCAATGCCTCAGCTGCCCGGGTATATCCGCCTAGGTCGACAATGGTGATGAAGCTGCGCAACAGGTCCGTCGGGATGTTCTTGGGCATGCTGGCATGATCAAGATTTATGTACACATATCAACTATCAATTTCCACAATTGGCGTGACGTGACTATAATGCCCGCCGAGACAGGGGGACCATGCTTGGAGCGTCAAGACTTCATCCGCAGACTGCGATCGTCCGAAACGCTCGTGACGCCCGTGATCCATGTCCTGGATGTCGAGCAGACCTTGCGGAATCTTGACGTGATCGATGCCGCTGGATGCCCGGGAGCGTTCCTGATCAACCACGATTTTCCGATGGAACCGTTCCTGCCGATCCTGAAGGAAATTCGCGCCGCCCGGCAAGACCTTTGGCTGGGAGCCAACTTCCTGAACCAGCCGGGCGATGTCGCCTTTCCGGTCCTGGGCTCCCTCGCGGCGAGTGGCGTCAGAATCGACGCCTACTGGGCCGATGATGCGCGCATCGACGAGCGGACGGCAAGCCAATTCGAGGCGAGGAAAATCGAGCGCATCCGTCAGGACAGCGGCTGGGACGGCGTGTACCTGGGAGGCGTCGCCTTCAAGAAACAGCGGCCTGTCTCTAGGGAAAACTACGCTGCGGCGGCACGTGCCTCCATGCCCTATCTGGACGTGATCGCGACCTCGGGCATTGCAACCGGCCACGAGGTCGAGCTGGCAAAGGTCAAGGCGTTCCGATCCGCCATCGGGAATCACCCCCTTGCCCTAGCCTCGGGCATCAGCCCGGAAAACGCCGCCGGCTACTGTGAATTCGTCAACTGCTTCATGGTGGCGACAGGAATCAACTATGATGGCGATTTCTACAATGTCGATCCGAACCGCCTGAACGCCCTTTTGGCGGTGACGCGCAACCATGGAGACACATCTTGACCGACCTCAAGGGCCCTCGCGATGATCGCTGGTATCTGTCCTTGATGTCCCCGAACACCAAGGGACCGCAGTTCGCCTGGCTCGATCCGACCTCGATCTACATCAATGCCGCGGCATTTGACGACTTGCTGGACGACCTCGTTGCAGAGCTGAATTCCGATGAGATCGACGTTGTCGCGGGACTTGACGCAATGGGGTTTGTCCTGGGCGCCGCAATCGGAGCACGGCTGGGCAGAGGATTTCTGCCGATTCGCAAAGCCGGAAAGCTGTGCGTGGACACAGACAGGGTGAGCTATGGCAACTATTCCGGAAGGACTCAGGACATGGAAATGCGCACACCGGCCTTCGCAGGAGGCACTCGCGTCCTGCTTGTCGATCAATGGGTAGAGACCGGCGGCACGATGGATGGTGCGATCCGACTGGTGAAGCGCCAAGGCGGCACGGTCGCCGGACTCGTGACCATCGCGATGGAGGACAACGAAAGAACCGCAGCCTTCCGCAAGTCATACCCGGTCACGACGGCCGTACTGCCGGGAACGGCCTGGCAAAGCCAATGCAACGAGCAGCGGCTTGAGAGCTTTGCTGCCTACAGCGCGGGGCGGACCTTCCCTGACGCCGGACGCAGCATGGCCCCGACTGGAGGACAGACCTCCGTGGAATAGCCGAACCGGTCTCCCACAGTGCAGTTTGCAGGACCGCCTTGTTTCAAGGGCTTGTCGAGCACGAGAGGATCCGGTCCAGACCGCCCGTGCGGCACCAAATCCGGAAATGGTTCTGGATCGACGCAAACGGCGGGCGGCAGGGAACCGGGTTTCCCCGGTCCCCTGCCGCGACAAATTCCATCTTCTCGTGTGCCAGCATCGTCGGCAAGTGAACTGCTGCCGACCCATTGTGGGTTTGGTGGCGGGCTTTTTCGAACGGATGAGCCAGCCATGTGCGCCAGACTCCAATGCCACAATCTACAAATCAGTGGCAGGACGACCGCTTGCAGGCCCGCTACAGGCGCAGTTTCAATTTGCTGCTCAAATCATGGCAGTTTACGTTCGGAGCCTGTAAGCGAACGATCCAACACCCATTCAACACGCCAAGGTCAATGCAGGACGGCACGCAACACACAAATCCTGGTCTTCCCGGTTGGCACCATGTGCCAGACGTGCCGATAGAAGTGTCGCCGTTTTTTGGCTGGCCGCCTGATCCAGCGCGGATGCTGCGTTGGGTCTCTGCGCGATGGTTTCGGCTTGCCGAGAATTCGATCCTGACCGTTCTGGCACTGGTCTGCTGGCTTTGGCTGCAGCCTTCCCTCGAAGTGACAAAGACGCTCTCATGGGACTGGATAGGCGCTATCCTGCTGAGGAACCTGGCGTTGATGACCATCGTCGCAGGCGGGCTGCATTGGTTTCTCTATCGTGCAAAGCTGCAGGGAGACCGCCTAAAATTTGATCGGCGCGACCTGATGGTAAGGGGACGTCAGTTCACCTTCGGCGGGCAGGTGCGCGACAATGTGTTCTGGACGCTGACCAGTGGGGTCGGAACATGGACTGCGTACGAAGTGCTGATGTTCTGGGCGATGGGCAACGGTTGGGTGCCAGTGCTGTTCTGGTCGGACAATCCAATATGGTTCGTGGCCCTATTCGTGTTGACACCGGTCTGGATCTCTTTGCATTTCTACTGGATCCACCGAGTGCTGCACTGGGGCCCGCTCTATCGGTTGGCTCATGCCCTCCACCACCGGAACGTCAATGTCGGTCCTTGGTCAGGGCTGTCGATGCACCCTGTTGAGCATGTCTTGTTCTTCAGTTCCATTCTCATACACGTCGTTGTAACGGCTAGTCCGGTGCACATCCTGTTTCACATGCAGCATCAGGCACTGACCGCCGCGACGTCCCATGCAGGATTCGAGAACCTTTTGGTCAAGGACAGACGGCAGCTCGCCCTTGGAACGTTTCACCACCAAATGCATCACCGGTATTTCGAGGTGAACTACGGAAACCTCGAGATGCCGTGGGACAAGTGGTTCGGCACGTTCCACGACGGGACAACCGATGCACACGAACGGCTCAAGGACAGGCGGCAGCGCCGGACCTGACTCCATCCAGCGTTGCTCAAGCAACTGCGAAGAAACGTCTTGTTTGAAAGTTATCTTGCCACCCGCCCCAACCACGCCGAAGCAGCCGAAATGCAACCTGCCGTGCAGAACTTCCTGCACTACAACCGCGCCAAGCCTGAACCGAGATGAGAGAACCATGCTGAAAAAACTGTTGATAACCGGTGCCAACGGCAACCTGGGTGCCGTGTGCCGCGACCGTCTGAGCCACATCACCGAAACGATGCGGGTGGCTGCACGCAAGGGGTTGGGCGAGGCACGAGAAAACGAAGAGATCGTCTACTGCTCGCTCGAAGACAAGACAGCGGTCGAGACGATGGTCGAAGGCTGCGACGGCATCGTCCACATGGGTGGCCAGGCCACCGAGGCCCCATGGTCGACAATCCGGGCCGCGAATCTTGACGGCATGTACAATCTCTACTAAGCCGCGCGTAAGTCCTCGGTCACGCCGCGGATCATCTTCGCCTCTTCAAACCACGCAATCGGCTTTCACAAGCAATCGGAACGGCTTGACGCGAACTCGCTCACGCGCCCCGACGGACTCTACGGCGTGTCCAAGGTGTTCGGCGAGGCGCTGGCCTCAATGTATCACGACAAGTTCGGGATCGAGACCGCGTTGATCCGAATTGGATCCTGTTTTCCCGAACCCCGCAATCACCGCATGTTGTCGACCTGGATGAGCTACGACGACTTCATCCACCTGATCGAGCGGATTTTCATGGTCCCACGCCTAGGCTGCCCGATCATTTACGGTGCCTCGGCAAATTCTGCGAGCTGGTGGGACAATCGCGGGGTGGCCTACGTGGGATGGCAACCCAAGGACAACGCCGAAGTGTTCCGCGACAAGCTCAACGCTGAAATGGACCCGCCGCCCTCCGATGATGTGAACGCCGTCTTCCAAGGCGGTGCCTTCTGCGCGGACGGCATCCACGAAGAGTCGCTCGGCTGACAAGATCCAGATGCAAGTCCGGCTGAGGAAATGAGACGACATTGATCGTTCCACAAGACCTGAGACCCATCATTCGCTTCGGGCTCCTGACCTTTCCGATGAAGCGGTATTGCGCAGCAGGCGACTTCAAAATCCCCGGACTTGTCCGTGCGCGCTGGCAAGCTCCTCTATGGCATCTTCCACGGGCCGTTCCGGGTCGCAGGACCTCCTGGTCTCGAGGCTCACATGCAAGAGAAACTGCTCACACGTAGCAAGCACGCTGCCATCGGATGCCCGCAGCATTTCATGTCGAAGCATGAGCTTCTTGCCTTCGCCGAGCAGAACCTGTGTGACGACCTGAATGGTTTCGCCTGCATGGGTCTCCAAAAGATAGTCTATCTTGGTCGAAACGGTGAAGAAGCTCCGCCCGGACGACACGTAGTCCGGACCTGCCCCAACGTGCGCAAGAACCGCATCGGCGGCATCCGAGAAAACCTGCCCGTAGCGGCTCTCGTTCATGTGACCGTTGTAGTCGGTCCAGTCCGACGGCACCATGCGCCGCACGGTGATCATTGGGATACGTCCCAAGTCCTCTCCGCCGAGATTCGCTTCGTGGTCTGCGATCACGCAGCCCGCCGCGCTGCCTTCGCGTTTCAGGGCCCGCAGCAACGCCACCAGATTGCGGTCCCGTAGCGCTTCCAGTTCGCGAATCGAGTGCCTTCCGGATTGTGCGTCGGACTGATCGCCAATTTTCTTCACCAGATCCGGCGTCAATTCCGGCACGTCCATGAGCTTGGTCCACGGCCATGCGAGCGCCGGGCCAAACTGTTCGACGAAGTGCGCCATGCCGCCCTCGCCGCCTGCTATCCTGTAAGTCTCGAATAGGCCCATCTGTGCCCATCGGAGACCGAATCCAAGCCGGATTGCGTCGTCGATTTCGCCGGTGGTGGCTATGTCATCCCTGACCAGCCAAAGCGCCTCACGCCAGACCGCTTCAAGAAACCGATCGGCGATATGCGCGTCGATCTCCGCGCGAACGATTAGGGGCTGCATTCCGATTGACGTCAGGATCTGCGACGCCGATGCCTGAATGTCCGCGTCACCTTCGCCGGACACCAGTTCCACGAGGGGAAGCAGGTAGACAGGATTGAACGGATGGGCGACGAACAATCGATCTCCGGAGGCAAGCCCTTTCCGCAGATCGGAGGGCTTGAAGCCGGACGAGGACGACCCCAAGGGCACGTCCGGGGCTGCTGACTCGACTTCGGCATAGACACTGCGCTTCAGGTCCAGCCGTTCTGGCACGCTCTCCTGAACATAATCGGCGTCGGCGACGGCCTCAGCGACAGACATCGCAAAGGCGAGTTCGCCTTCTTCGGGCAACGAACGCTCGTACAGCATGGGCAGCGATCGCCGGGCATTCCCGATCACGTCACAGATCTTGCGCTCTGCCTCGGGATCCGGGTCGAATACCTTGACGTTCCAGCCGTTCAGCAGGAATCGCGCGGCCCACCCGCCGCCGATCACGCCGCCGCCGACAATCGCCGCCGTGCCGGTCCTCACGGTTCCACCAGTCCTTTCACGACATCGATCAGCGCCCGACCCAACTTTCCGTGCGCGGATTCGGCCCAGTGAATTCCGTCCAACGGATCCACCTCGATCACGGTGCCAGCGTCAAAGAACGCAGCGCCCTCCTTCCCTGCGAAATGTTCTATCCGTTCCGAGAGTCCTGCCGCCCTCTCCTCCGCGCCCGAGAACATTTCGGCAAATTCGCCTGCGGGTCGAAGCGGCGGCGGTGCAATGGCCAGTGTCGTCCCGACCGCACCCGAGAGCCGCGCTTCCCTGACCAGACGCGCGACGCAAAGTGCGACATCCTGCGCGTTCAAGCCAAAGGCATGCTTCTGGTCATTTGTGCCAAGGCAGATGGCAAGCACATCGATCGGCTCGTGGGAATGCAGGATAGCGGGCAACACGGTCAGCCCGTTACGGAACGCCCCTTCAACCGGATCATCGAGGGCAGTCGTTCTTCCGGGCAATCCCTCGATCACGACATCCCAATCCTCGCCAAGGCCGGAGGCCAGAACGTCGCCCCAGCGTGCGCCCGGCGGATGCACAGACCGGGAAGCCAGATCCTCCTGGGGTGCGGTTCCGAAGCTGTTGCTGTCACCATAGATCAAGAGACGCTTGGTCACTTCTCAGATTGTCCCTCATCACGATCCCATCCGACGAAGCGGCGGAATCAACCCGAATCGTCGAAGTGACTAGCATCCAATTGACGGCGACAACAACGGACCCTGAGGACCTCCCCGATTCCGGTGCTGCATCATGCCCCATAATGACGTCCATCAAGCTGGCCAGTCACGCTACCAGGTATCCATTCGACCCGGCAGGTTTCCTTGCCGCAATGAACTGGCTGCTGACCTCAGGAGCGACGACGCGCCCGTGCTCCTCCGCGCCGACCGGCTTGCACGGCAGGTTGCATGGCGGCTTCCAAGACCTTGGTCATTGGGTGGTCCGGGAAATCCTTGCCGTGACGATCAAGCAGCGAGGCCACGACATCGGTCGCCTTGCGCCCATCCGGCCTTGAAATCGCCCAATCCAGAAAGATCGAGCGGCACTCAGGCTCCTCGATGCCTTCAATCCGGTAGCTTTCGCGGATCAATCCCTTCGGATCAAGGTCGTCGCTCATTTGCCTGTGAACCGTTCCTTTACGTTGAGCAACGCTACCTGTTCGACACGATCCTGCCAACAGTCCATGCAAGCTCGATCTCTCGAATTGCCGCTCGAGACTGACCTGACGCAACCTGCCGCGATTGCACTTGCAACGACCCGAAAAAGACTACAGCACGCGCCCATGAGCAAGAGTCTTGCACGCGTCGCCGCAACGTTGGAGTCGGCAGGCCTCGCCTGCGAAATACTCGAAATGCCTGGCGAGACCCGGACGGCGGGAGACGCTGCCCGTGAGGCGGGATGCGAAATCGACCAGATAGCCAAGTCGATCGTCTTCCGCGGCGAAGAAAGTGATTCGGTCGTCCTCTTCATTACCGCTGGCGGGAATCGCGTGGATGGCGAGAAGGCTTCCAAGGCTGCAGGAGAGGCACTCGGCCGCGCTGATGCCAATTTCGTTCGTGAAAGGACCGGATTTGCGATCGGCGGAGTCGCTCCGGTCGGCCAACTGACTCCGTCGCACGTGTTCCTCGACCCGAAGCTCCTGGAATATTCCATCGTCTATGCTGCCGCCGGAACACCGAGGCACATCTTTGCTGTTGCGCCGACGCGGCTTGCCGAGATCGCGGGTGCAAGGGTTGTGGAGTTCACGACCTAAGCCGCTGACATCATCCAATTGATCCGCAACGCATCCGGGCGCTTGCCTCCCAAGGATTGCTGCGGTCGCCCTGCCTCCGCACCTTCATGTCGTCGCGGTATGTTGAAAATCGGGAAAGGCTCGCGTACGCTGGCACGGCGCTGGCCATAGGCCAACCGTCCAGCATCAGCAACGGGAGACAGTACCCAAGCATTCGTTCCGCGAGAGACAGCGCATTTCGCGCGGACCGTCGCCCTCAAATGCGGCTAGGTCCGGCGTCAAGCACCTGGTTTCCGCAGCTTGCCGCGCCGCATGACCGCGATCATCTGCGCGGCGGAAGTGGCAAGAATCCATGGAAGGGTCTGGAGGTAGAATTCATGATCAAGAAGCGATTGAAGTCAATTCTCGCCGGACTTGTGGCGACGATCTTCTTCACTGGTGTCGGCAGCGCAGACCCCACGGGGGTCTGGCTGACCCCAAACGGCGATTCGCACATCGAGATTCGGCACTGCGGCGAAAAACTCTGCGGCAAGATCGTCTGGTTCACCGAGCCACGCAATGCGGATGGCACACTGAAGGTTGACGAGAAGAACAAGAACGAGGCGCTGCGCACCCGGCCCATTCTCGGGCTTGAACTGATGTCGGGCTTCACCGAGACAGGCGACGGCAAGTGGACAAAGGGCCGGATCTACAATCCCGAGGACGGCCAAACCTATCGTTCCAAACTTGAAGTGAAGGACCAAGACACACTGGATGTTTCCGGCTGCGTGCTGGTTTTCTGCAAGGCCCAAACCTGGACGCGAGTAAAATAGGAGCAGGCCGGCGGCGCGTCCCCGGGAAGTCCGGTCAGAAACCTGACACCTTCGCACATGTCCCTCGACCCGGTTTTCCATGGATGTGCCATCGGCCATGCCGCTGTCGCAATTCCGCTGCAGATCTTTGCAGGCGCGCCCGAGCATCTGGCTGAGCATTCCAGTGCCAAGGTCGCAAAACTCACGACTTGATGCGCCCAAGCGGACCCCTCGGACCGAAGCGCATCCAAGCACCAGTAGCCGCACCCTCAACGATGGCGGCCGTCTTTCTCCCGCAGCCTTGTGTCGTCACGATGGGGAATTATTTGCATAAGTCCCATAAAGACTTCGCATTGATTTCACGGGTCGTCGAAGTGGCCAACGCCAACGCTTCTCGCCGTGCAGATGCGCCAATCCCGGACGCCTCGTTATGTTTGCCCCAGCAGTGGGGCGTTTCAGCAGGGCCGTGACCCTCAAACTCTGTTGCCGAGATCGGAAAAGCAACGCCTCACCCTCGTGCTTGATCTTCTTGTCATACTCCTACCATGAGCGCAACCCTGGCATCGAACCATGGGACTTTCGTATATATTCCCCAATATTTCGTTCGCCGGCCTCCGGTTCGCGATCGCGATGGGACCGGCGCCCGTGCGGCGAAGCATCCAGAAGGGCATCGCCGCTTGAGCGGCCCTCTTCGGCGGCTTCAAGCACACGTCTCGCAAGTCGCGCGGCCTGGCCGGCGCGACGGATCCGGAGACAACGCCGTGACGACGGAACCCGGACTTCCGCGAGGACGTCCAACTGTCCGAGCGGGCGGGCGTCGAGGACGGAAGCGCCCGCAGCGTTCGCTGCCATGCGCATGCACTCAAGGACCGGCAAGCCGGCCAGGGACGAAGACATCGGCGCGGCACGCGCCATGATCTGCAGCGAAGCCGGTTTCGACGGCGTCGGACTTCGCCGACCGGCTTGCCTGCACCCGTGCAGGGGCAGCGCTTGCGGTTCCGGGAGTTCGTCCTGATCCGTGGCGCCGGATCATGGACAATAGCAGCGTAGCCATGCCTTCGGGCGAAATGAGGAGCAACCACGTGCCGGATGCATTCCGCGAACTGGAACGCGCCACTGCGACACCCTGTGCGCCAGTCAGTTTCCGGACTCGCCGAATTCCTCGCTCAGGGCCACGAACGTCCCGTAGAACAGGCCTTCGCTGCCGTCGCCCTCGGTGAAATCCGCATCGCTGAAGCCTGCGACCAGGCGGGGGTTGCCGACCCCGTCGGGAACGTTGGAAAGCCCGCCTCCCCAGAACCCCTCCGAATGCGTGATCTCGCGACCCGGGTGCCTCACCTCCACGCTGGCCTGCTCGAAGTTGCCGGCCTCATCGACGGTCGCCACGCCAAGGTGCAGTTCGTAGTCCGCGGCGACGGCCTGGACGTCGCGGGTCTCGTCCCCGAGGAAGACGCCGAAATGCGCGCGTCGGGTGACGATATCGCCCACGCAGCCGATGCAGCCGCTCAGCGTGCCCTCGGCGAAGTCCGCCTTCAGCGTGATCCGTCCCTCGTACTCGTCGAGCACGTAGGCGCCTTCATGA
>JAJEGW010000043.1 GCA_022819605.1 Silicimonas sp.
GTCTCTCGGCCTGGTGATGAGCTTCTAGTCAACCCTTCAACCTTCATGCGGGCCTCGGTCCGCAAACCAACAAACGCTTAGCAAGGAGCAAAGCACATGAACTCGAACTTGAAACTATTGCCGGCTGCCCTGCTTGTGGCAGTGCTGGCACTGGCAGGCTGCGGGGGGGGCGGCAGCGACGACATGACGCCAACCGAGCCGCCGACGCCAGAGCCGCAGCCGCCGGCCTCTGTTGAGAGGCTTTCTCTGGATATTCAGGAAGCCCAGAACGATGCTGAGGCGGCCAAGAAAATGGCCGAGGAAGCTTTGGCGAACGCGAAAAAGAGCGAAGGAATGCTGGGGACGGAAGACGCCGCTGGCGATTCCGGGGCCGCGATGATGGCCGCTCAGGCGATTCTGGACGCTGATATGGATATTGGAGAAGCGCTCGCAGATGCCGAGGGTGCCTTGGAGGATGCAATGGCTGCCAAGACGAAAGTCATGGCGCTTGCCGATGACCATCCGGAGAAGGCCACGCTGATGACGTCGGTCGACCGCGTGGTTAAGATGGCCGAAATGTATGTTGCTGCGGTCAAGGCCATTCGGGACGGCACCGATCTGGAAGACTATGTTGCGGCGGTCAAGGGCAACAACGGGAAAGGAACAACGAGGGACATTGCAGACAAAGTCGGCGAGGCCATCGCCACTGCACTGGTGGCACCTACGCAAGGCAATACTGCGCCGCCCGACGCCGTTGCGGCAAAGCTCAAGGTTGTCATGGATGACGCGATGGGTATGACTTGGGCCGAGATGGTCGGCGAAGACAATCTGATGACTCTGCCCATCGGTACCGACAGAGCGCCGGTAAAGGTTGCTTCGATTGCTGGCAGGACTTTGAACTCTGTCTGGGGGGCCACTGCCGTGACAAACGGCATTACGGGCGTTACGGACCTTGCTGGTGCTGCTGCTACCAATGGTGGACTGTTCACCACTGCCTTCTACTCGGGCATTCCTGGTTCGGTTTACTGCTTGGGTACCGATTGTAAGGTTGTGGACGGCAAGCTGGCGGGCAGCTGGTACTTTGCGCAGACTGCCGCAGATGCCGCCAAACACTACGTTCGCAATCCAGACAGGGTCGCGGGCAGAACTACGCCCTATGTGGAAGAAGGCCTGTACGCGACTTACGGGCACTGGCTTGCGGTCGCGACCGACGGCACTGCGACGGTTACCACGTTTGCTACAACCGCGGGTAACACCACAAACACTGAAGCAAACTTGGCAGCTGGCACCGAGGACAATGGGCTTGACGATACGGCAACCTACTCGGGAGGCGCAGCCGGAATGTCGGTTCGTACACAGGGTTCTGGCGATGACAAGACTACCGACAGCGGCAGGTTCACTGCCGACGTGATGCTCCATGCGACGTTCGGGACTGCGCCGATAGTCCGCGGCACCATCAACAACTTTAAGGGCGGTGCCGTCAATTCAGCTTGGAACGTGACGCTGGAGCGGGCAACGCTTGCCACCGGTAGTTCGAACAACGGAGTTACGTCCGCTGGTTCCGCCGATGGTACGTGGTCCGCCCAAGCCTACGGCACTGGCTCAAGTACTGGAGATGCTGTGCGTCCGTCGGGCGTCTTTGGAAACTTCACGGCTAACTTCTCGGACGGGGCTGCTGCCGGTGCCTACGCCACACTGAAGGACTGATACAGCCTGAAATAACATGAAACCCAGAAAGGGCGGCCTCGGTCGCCCTTTCTCTTTTGGGCCAACTACACGGGCCGTGCGCATCGCCTCTAATGGCGCAGGTTCACTGCCTTGCGGATGCCGGATGTCCGGCATAAGCCAACATCTACCGAAACCCCTTGTCGCCGCCATGCGGCTCCCAGATTGGCCGTGTGCGAGCCTGTCGCGTTCGGTGCACGAACAGGTCACAAGGGATGAAGGGGACTCACATGAACACTGGCTTGAATGCCGTCTCGCTTCTTTTCGGGGCCGTAGTGGCTGGCCTGCTGAGCGTTCCGGCGGCATCAGCCGACGAGCACGTCGGCGCTCCGGTGACGCAGGCGGCCACAGTAACGGCGGATACTCAGATTGGGACGGCGGCCGCGCATCTGCGCGACGGCCAGTGGGAGGCGGCGTTTGCCATTCTCCGGCCTCTAGCGGCCAGCGACCCGCGCGCTGGCGAGCTGCTGTTCGAGAGCGATGGCTACATGGTCGGCGCGCTCGGAGCCGAAAGGTAATAGCCTAGCCTCCCGACTGACATTTGCCCCGGCCTGTCATGGGCCGGGGTTTTCATTTCTGGGGCGTCACGTTCGAATACGGTCCCGAAGGAGATCCATTCGACTTCCTCCGCCCTCCTCATGTCCGTCCGCATCTCCGCGACGGAACCGACGAATGGCGGTGATACGCGCATGGGCGTGATCAGCACACGTGGTGCCGATATCGGCTTCGACCGGATCCGCAAATTTCTCAAGACCGGTTTCCGCCCTCGACGCGCGGATGGTGGGGCATGAACCATGCCGTCCCTTGCTGCACCTTGATTTCGGGGCAGCTTCTTGCTAGCAACGCCGTTCAGGTTCGTGGCGAACAGGCAGACGGCGAACTCCCGCTTTCGGAATGTCAGCCTGGACTTCTCGATGTTCGTACCGGTGCGGACAGAGAAACAGGACCCGCGATCCTTGCACCAGCAGGGCATGGGCTTTCTGGCGGGGACTTCGTGGGTTGCAGTCGATCCGCAATGGCCGCAGTGACAGTCAGCGTTCGGCCACCGCACGGCTTCAAGCCACTCGACCGCGGACTCTTCATCCGGAGCAAAGCAAGAACCGGAGAATCTCTTGCGATAATGGCTTGCAAACTTGCATCCGGCGGCCACGTTTATCCCGTCGCCTCTAGCGGACAGGTTGAAGTCCTCACTCTTGACCAGTGGTGACTACCGACCTGCAGCTCGAATTCCTCCGCTGCCTTGCCGCAGACTCGCACATCCTGCCGGAAACAGATTGTACGAGCTGCCGCCGCGTGCCACTTCGGATTCGCGAGCGCTCATGACCAGCGTGCCTGGCCGCTCTCAATTCTGTTCCCTAGTCCAAGCCTGCATTGGTCGCCTGGGCCGAAACCGCGAAATGCCCGATGAAGTCTCTACTCTGTCATTGCTTGCCCGATCTCGTCAGGGTTTTTGCCCGATATTTCACGGCGTTCTTCCAGCAGGTGACCGCCAATGCTGTCCGTGATCCTTGACGCCGCACTTTGGATCGAGTCCCGCGCGAGATGGGCATAGCGTGCCGTCGTCTGCACCTGGGTGTGGCCAAGCAGCTTTCCGATCATGGTCAGGCTCTCGCCGAGCGCAAGTGCCCGGGATGCGAAGCTGTGGCGCAGATCGTGAATGCGCACGTCATCCAGCCCGGCTCGCTCGCGGATCCGCTGCCATGGGCGCTGCAGGTCGGCGAGACGGGTGCCGCGCCGGCGTCCCCTGATGACCCAGGGATTGCCCTCCTCGCGCGGAATGGCATCAAGCACCGCACGGGCCTCAGGACCCAATGGAACGGCGCGCCCGCCGGTCTTTGCGTCCGGCAGTTCGATGCAGTCCGCCTTCACGCACTCCCACCTGAGGTCGCGGATCTCCGACATCCGGCAGCCCGTGAGCAGCAGCAGCCGGAATGCCGCGACCGCCGACGGCATTTCACCCTCGAATTCTCGCAACACCTCGCCAAGCCGCACCGTCTCCTCTTCCGAAAGAAAGCGCTCACGCATTCGCTCCTTGTAGCGGCTGACGTGTCGGCACGGGTTGGAACCGTCCGGCCGCCAGCCCCAGACCTCGGCGAGAGAGAACATCTTCGAGAGCACGCTGAGCGTCCGGTTGGCCTGGTAGGGATGGTCGCGAAGATCGTGATGCAGCGCGGCGACATCCTTGCGCTGCACGTCCAATATCTCCATTTCCCCGATCG
>JAJEGW010000139.1 GCA_022819605.1 Silicimonas sp.
ATCCGCCCATGCAACCAGATCGGATCGTTTCACATTTTGTGCTGCATCCAGTTCTCCGAATGCCATCGACCTTCGAAAGGGGTGGTCGCCAAATGCCGACCAGCGCAGGGTGTCGAAAGCGTACGAGGAAGGATCGCGCTGGAGCTTCGCCAAGTGATCCAGGTACGCGTCCCGAATGCGGTGGAACCACTGTTCGTCGAAGCGCGGCGATCGCAGGTGAGCGTTGATTGCGGCAAGAACGCCTTCAACACCATTGTCCGGCAGCACGATGGAACAATATACGAATTGCGAGTCAAGTGTCAGATGCGCTTCGGCACCTGCATCATTCAGACTCACACTGAGAGCGCCCGGGCCAAAGCCCTCGGCACCGCCAAGGAACTGGGATCTCGTGGCCAGTATCGGGGCCACGTGATTGGATTCGCGGTTCACCGCCCAGTCGGTAGGCCAGGCAACTTGAATCACGATTTCATCGGCCTCCGGAACCGACACCAGGACAAACCTGGTTCCGTCAGCAGAGACATGTTCGCCAATTGACGGGCTTGCGGCATTGGCGCCCGTCATGTGCAGTGCCAGCAGTGCCGCAACGAGAAGCATCTTGCTCATGCCCAGCAGCCTCCGATAATGAGGTCGGTTGGGAGGAGTTGCCTCCCAACCGATTCCAGGAGAAGTCAGTGCTTGACGGGCTCTTCCGGTTCTTCGTAAGGCCCTCACAGGACCTCCCCCGCCACCGCCAGCAATTGTCGGCGTATGCGGAGCCGAAAAAAATCCCTCCCCGGTGTGATTGGCCCAAGTATTGTACGGGGTCTGTGGGTTGAGGGATTCCGGCTCAGGCGAAGGGGTCACATGATCGCTGCCGCCTCGGCTGCCACCGCCTCCTCCACCGCCTCCGCCTCCACCGCCTCCGCCGAAGCTGATGGTGCTGCTGAGGTCGATCCTCGAAGTCCTGAATTGAAGAGACATTTTGGCCTTCCTTTCTGTTTCGGCGAGAATCTGTCATCCTTGCCGTGGTTGCAGTCCGCCGGGATTTCCTGCCCGGCGACTCGATCGGGTGGAGGGTTCTTGACCAACCCTCCACCCTCTTCCGCTCGGCCCTTGCGGACGCGGGCGAAACAGTTCTGGCTTGATTTTCTGACGGGCGCTCGAATTCCCTTCGCCGCAAGCCCGTGTGGCAAGCATGTCGGACGATGAGGCTTAACGACGGAGAGTTCATTCAGTGGCACCTTCTGATCAACGAAGGCGACGACAGTGCGACCATTTCCGGCAAGCTGCCTGAGCAGTTCGTCAATCGCCGACAGTGCCAGCTGCCCTTGCACGATCCTTGTCGTCCCGGCATCGGGATGTCGCCGCCATTCGGACAGTCTTTCTGCGGCAAGCGTCTTCATGTACTCGGACACTTCGGTCTCGTCCTCCCAGTCCGGCCAATGCCGGGCATGCCGCCGGAGAACACGGTCATGGGCTGCCCGCGGAATGCCGGAGCGTGCCGCTTGCGCCAGCGCCTGTTCAAGCGCTTCCGCAAGCCGTTCCAGAGTCACGCCGGGATCCGGATGGCCCACGAAAGACAGTTCCGCGTGCCGCCCGTCAATTGCGTGAACCCGCACGCCGGATGATCGGGCAATCCCCTGATCGAATTGCAGGGCCTTCGCCAAGCCCTTCGGACGGTTGGCGTTCAGGATCATGCCAAGTAGCCCGGCCCTGGATGCGAGAACCTCATGGGGCGTTCCATCGCTCGGCCGAACCACCCGACTCCAGATCACGTGCGGAGCCAGGGCATTGCGGGCAAGGCGAACTTCAATCCTCTCGCCGGAAGCGAGACTGAAGCCTGGATCATCGATGGTGTCTGCGCTTTCGCTGCGATTCGGAAACCCCAGCTTGCGGAGCGCCCGAAGCGCCGCTTTTGCCGAAACGTTCGCTTCGACCAGAAAGGCGGCATTCAAGACCAGATGCGTTCGGGTGTGCAACTTCCGGGCCTGCAACAGATCTAGCGCCTTGACGTCTTCCGGTTCTCCGAGAACTGGAACTGCAGCCGGATGCGCATTGTGGAGTTCGACGTTGATCTGCTCGAATGTCCGGTGCCACGGGTCCTCGACCTCCTTCTGCCTGCATTCGCGCAGAATGATCTCGCGATCCGAAAGGGCGAACGGCTCTGCAAGCGCTGTCGGGCTGAATTCGCGTCCGATCGTCTCGACGAGTTCGTCAACGCTGCCGACTTGCGCCGAAATCCAGCAGTGAATCGCCTGTGCTTTCGTCCACGTGCCCGCGCGGCCCCGCCTGTTTCCTGTCCGGTCCGTCGTCGCGCTGAGCCAAGCCAGATGCTCGACATAGGGGGCAAATCCAGCGACTTCGGCCCTGCCCGGAATGAACACATGAACGTTCAGTCGGCCCGCGTCGTCGCGCTGGAATACATGCAGGCGTGTCCCATCCGGCTCTTCACACGCATCCGCCGGCGCCTCGGCGGCCAGGAAGGCTACACCCAGGACCATCGCGGCAATCGCAAGTGCCGGAAAGAAGCGCGTCAGTTCAGTTCGCATTCCAGTACTTCCATCGGCGCCTTGATCACGCATGCACCGGGCAGCGCGTCGGCATCAGGGGAAACCACGACGACGAGCAGGTCGCCTGGCTTGGGATAGCCTTTCCGGACGCGCTCGCGAATCACGTCGGGAGAGAGTCTTTCCGCACTTGCAAGGCGTTCAAGCACGGTAGACACGTCATGGCCGCGCAGCGCTGCCTTTATGGTCGCGATTGAAAGTTCTCCGGGGTCGTCCTTTGTGCGTTCAAAGGTATCCTGCGTTCCAGAACGAAACTGTTCCAGCCCGTCGATCAATGGCGACTTCAAGTAGCTTTCGTAGACTTGCAACAACTCCTCAACGGATGCACTGGCCTTGGACGTATCGACGGAACCGTGCATCAGGAGGAAAGGGCTGCCGTAGTGGAATTCACCGACCTCGGCGTCGATGAAGTAGGCGGCCCTTGCCGAGCCTCGCACTGCTTCGTTGAGGACGCCTCCGCCTGAATGCGACAGTGACCATTCGATGAACCCGTCATGCTGCCTTGGCCACTCGGTCGCCTCCGCTACCGCTCCAATGACGGCCATGTAGGAATCCGTGGTGAGGGGGGCGTGGACCAGCACCTTGCCGGCCCTTGGCACTCCGACAGGGAGCGCGGCAGGCGGGAGCGCATCACCCGGCAGGTCCCGCAGCAGCAGGTCGACAAGACGGCCTGCC
>JAJEGW010000064.1 GCA_022819605.1 Silicimonas sp.
ACCGGTGTTCATGGATGCAGTTGGCAAAGGTCCCTGCGACATCATGGCGGTTGGCTTCGACCTTGTTCAGGGTGTCATGACCGCGTTCGACGGCGGCTAAGTGACGGTGACAGCGGACCAGCAGCCCTACCAGCAGGGATACCTTCCGGTTCTGTCGCTCTGCCAGCAGCTGGTCTACAAGCTTGGACCGCTTAACGTGGACACCGGCGCTGGCTTCGTGACGGCGGACAACTACAAAGATGTGGTTGCCCTCGCCGAGCAGGGCGTCCGCTAGTCCTAGAATTCACCCGGGCCGGCTGATTCCTGACTCCGGCCCGGGGCCGGACATTCCAATCCGGAGCACGCTTATGTCCGCGGCATCAGAGCCGGTCGTCGAACTGCGCAACATCGTAAAGCGATTTGGATCGGTCGAAGCCTTGTCAGGCGTCACGATGACCGTCCGCCACGGCGAGGTTTTGGGGCTGCTGGGAGACAATTGCGCGGGAAAGTCAACGCTAATCAAGACCCTTGCCGGGGTGCACGACCCCGACGAAGGCGAGATCATCGTGAAAGGCGAGGCTCGCAAGCCCTGGACACCCGCGGCGGCGCGCGACGCAGGCATAGAAACGGTTTTCCAGGATCGCGCGCTGGCACCGCAGCATTCCATTGTGACCAATATCTTCATGGGGCGCGAGATTACGAATTCTCTCGGTCTTCTGCGGGTGCAAATGCAGATCGACGAGGCCAACAGGCTGATGCGCGAGATCGGTTTCACCTCGAAGGTATTCAACCCGGAAAGCACAGTTGGGACGCTTTCGGGGGGTGAGCGGCAGGGGGTGGCGATTGCCCGAGCGCTCTACAATCAGGCGGATGTGATCGTGCTGGATGAACCGACGACAGCACTTTCGCTGACCGAGACCCAGAAGGTCTTCCGTTTCGTGGAGGCGGTCAAATCCTCAGGCCGGACCGTGGTTTTCATCGGGCACAACATCCATCACGTCTGGGACATTGCCGACCGGTTTTTCGTCATTGACCGCGGGACAGAAGCCTTCGAAGGCGCCAAGTCCTCTTTCACCGGTGCCGATCACCTGATCGAGATGATGCACCAACTCGCAGAAACCGGCAGCGCGGACACGAGTTCGCTTTTGATGCCGGCGTGAGGATGAACACCGTGAATGACGCGACAAACAATGCCAATTCAGAGGATCACCGCACCGAGCAATCCCAATGGACGCTCTTTTACCGCAAGAATGGCCGCGCGTTGAACGCATTCCTGGCCCTTGTCCTGGTTTGGGTCTTTTTCGCGGTGAATAACCCGACGCTTTTTCTGAACCCGCTGTACTACAATGCATTCCTGTTCTCTGTTCCGGCAACGATATTTCTGACCACCTCTTTGGTCTTTGTCATCGTTTCGGGCGAACTTGATCTGGCGTTTCCGTCGGTCGTCGGTGCCGCCGGCGGAGTGTTCATGTACTCCGTCGTGCTCGGAGTGCCCGTGATACCAGCGTTCCTTCTGACTATGTGTTTCGGAGCGCTGATCGGTCTTGGCATCGGATTGATCGTTGTCTACGGGCGCATTTCGTCGCTTGTCGCAACGCTGGGGCTCAACTTCTTCATCCTCGGCATCGTCAACCTGCTCGCTCAAGGTCGGACCATCTCTGCGCCCGAGGCGATGAACAGCTTTGGATACACGCTTTTCGTCGGAAAATGGCACTTGTTCGACACGACGCTAAGGGTGCCGAACCACTTCATTTGGTCGCTGGTCTGGGTGGCATTCTGCTATGTGCTCTTCAAATATCACCGGTTCGGCAACCGAGTGCAGCTTGTCGGAGACAATACCGACAGCGCCCGTGAAATGGGCATCAACATCGAGCGCATTCGCGTCAGCGTCTTTATCGTATCCGGTGTCGCCGCGGCGATCACAGGTGCATTGCTCGTACAGATGGCGAACATGGTCTGGTTCCCGACCAGCGGAAAGGCATATCTGCTGATCGCGCTCGCGGCACTCTTTGTCGGCGGCACACCGACCTGGGGCGGTGTCGGCACGATCTTTGGTGCGTTCTTTGGCGCGATGACCGTCACGCTGATCCCGTCCGGCGCGGTCGGCGCGGGTTTTGCCGGCTATTGGACAGACTTCATATTCGGCCTCGTCATCATCCTGACCATGATCGCGCACCGATTTTCGGGCGCGCGGGTCCGATGACATGCGCGCGGCAGCGATCACCGGAGCCGCGGGCGGCATTGGCAGCGCGATAGCGCGAGCGTTTGCGGATGTCGGCTACAAGCTGGCACTGCTGGACCGCGTTTGGCCACAACCACCGGAGGACAGCGAGGACCGTTCCCTGGCCATCGAGCTGACCGACCCCGACGAGGTCGGTACGGCCTTCGACCGCGTCTGCGGTGCGGTCGGCGCACTTGACGCGTGGGTCAACGTTGCCGGGATCAACCACCGTTCACTCGTCGCGAAGATGAAGGTTCCGGACTGGGACCGCATGATGGATACAAGTGTCGGCTCCGTGTTCCTGACCGCAAAGTTCGGCCTGCCCCTGCTGGAGAAGGGCCAGGGGCTGGCGATCGTCAATTTGGCCTCGGTCTCGGGGCACGTCGCATCAGTTGACCGTCCGGCCTACGTTACGACCAAGGCGGCAGTCGAAAGCTTCACCACAGCGCTTTCCCAAGAGGCGGGCGACCGGGGCCTCCGCGTAAATGCAGTGGCGCCGGGCTGGTTCGACACCGCCTTCACCAACCGCGTACTGGCCGAACTGCCGGTTGGCGAAGCCGTCAGGACAAACTCCGGCGACGCACACATCCTCGACCGTATGGCGCGACCTGAAGAAATCGCCGACGCGATCGCTTTCCTCATGTCGGACGCGGCAAGCTTCGTCATCGGCACCGAGTTGATTTTCGACGGGGGCTTCCTGTGCAAGCGATGAGCGACGACACCTCGATTGACAAGGAGTTACTGGCACGAGGTTACGCCCACATCCCGCATCTGTTGCCGGACGATCTGTTGGCCCGACTGATCCACATTTCCGCGGCTAGCGTGGAACGGGCGAGCGTTGCGCATCGGGCGGCAAACCGTTCGCAGGGTTCGCTGATCAACATCGCGACCGACCCGGGCTACGCCGAGCTTGTTGCCGCCCCGGAGATACTGAACGGGCTCGCTGGTCTGGGCTTTTGCGATCTGCGATTTCAGTCCGGTTTCCTGATCTCGAAGCCCGGCAATTCGCCGGCGCTCTTCTGGCATCAGGACTGGTGGGGATGGTCGCTTGAATCCTCCTATCTTGCCTGTCCGCAGCAGATCGGTGTGATGGTCTACCTTGGCCGGACCAGCGTCGCGAATGGCTGCCTAAGGGTGCTGCCGGGGTCGCACCAGCGAAGCCACCGCCTGCACGACTCAATCACGGCGCACGACGCCGGGTTGTCCCGCGTCGAAGACGAGAGACACGAACTCTACCAGAGCTTCCAGGGGGAGGTTGCCCTTCCGAGCAAACTGGGGGACGTGCTTGTCATCGATGCCCGACTTCTGCATTCGGCCTATCCAAACACCACTGACGAGGAGCGGATGCTGCTGACGCTTTGGTATCATCCCTTCTGGTCAGATCTGCCGCGGGGCATTCGCGCCCATGCCGCCAACGTCTTCGACGGTGCGGTGTCCGACATTTCCCATGACAGCCGTCCTACACCCCGCAGTT
>JAJEGW010000204.1 GCA_022819605.1 Silicimonas sp.
GACCGGTTGATGGTTCTGGGCCTGATCGCGCTGGGGCATGTGGCACCTGGACTTGTGATCCTGGCCTTCACCGGCCTGCCCCAGACAGGCTCTTACCCCTACATCATTGCCTCAACGGTCTTTCACTGGGGATATTACTGGTGCCTCAACTTGGCCTATCGCAGTGGGGACCTGTCAGTTGCCTATCCGATTGCGCGGGGCATTGCGCCTGTGCTGGTCGCGCTTGGTGCGCAGGTCTGGATCGGCGAGACCCTTCCACTCATGGCTTGGTTTGGCATTCTGGCCGTGTCTTTCGGTATCGGCATCCTGTCATTTGCAGGGCATGGTCCCACTACAAGCTGGTCGGGCATTGCCGCCGCTCTCCTCACGGGGATGACCATTGCCGCCTATTCTCTGGCCGACGGCGTCGGCGTGCGTGTGTCTGGCAATGCCCTAGCCTACATCGCGCTTTTGTTCACGGCTGAAGCATTTGTGGCAGGGTTTATCTTCTCCACCCGGGTGGACCGGCTGCGCGCCCTGCCTGCGCGTACGATCTGGCTGGGGTTTGTCGGCGGCGTCGTCTCCAGTTCGGCCTATGCCCTCGTGCTCTATGCCAAAACCCTTGCGCCGTTGGGGGCGGTATCAGCCTTGAGGGAAACCTCGGTGATCTTTGCGGCGCTGCTTGGCGTGACTTTGCTCAAGGAGGGGCCGAAATTCAGCCGTCTTGCAGCCGCTTGCGTCGTAGCTTGCGGCATTGTTGCTTTGGGGGTAGCGACATGAACTTCCTGTTCTTCCTGGTCCAGATCCGGGAGACGAACGGGAAGACGGACCGAACATGCTCACCAGCGGATCCGGTTATCCAGGAGAGGCGTTTGGTCCGACCCGCCCTGCAGGGCCGGTCCCTGCACCGCTGTCGCAAGGAGTCAACACCTGGCGGAGGCGATCCCATTAAAGGAATGATCCCGGGAGGCGCCGGAAGGCAAAGCAATGGTTTTCCACAGGAATCCGTGCCCGACCTGTCCAGCCACGTCTTCGTTCGTTCCTGGTTCTCTGGGTATACGAGAGGCGTTTACGCTGGCATCCTCTACCGACCCGTGAAATCAATGCTTGCGGCCTGACGGTCCGTCAAGCTGAGTATATGAGCCCCATACCGTCAGCCATCCAAGAAGCGGTAGCCCGTTGGATCTGCCGACGCATCTAGGCAGGGGAATTGAGTGAACGAGGCGATGAACGAGAGCCAGGGAATTGCCGTTCCAAAACAGCCTGCGGACTATGCCCTTCGGCACGCCGTTGCCCGTAGGAATGCTCCGGTAATTCGATGTGACGATTTGGAGCCGTTCTCGCCCCAAGCCGTCGGCTATAGCATTCACGAGCGCGATGGACCTGCGGCTTCTTTCACGCATCCAGTGCGGCTAAGGGGTGCAACTCGTGCAGTCGAATACGCAATCTGGTGGGACTGGGACATTCAGCATCTCTGTGAAATGGAACATGTCTGGGTATACCTAGATGGAAACAGCCAGCCAGTTCGTGTGGAGAGCTCCACACAGGGCTGCGTGGGTGAAATGTGGCGGGAGGGCCGGTGCCTGCCTTTGAATTCCGATCGTGTCACGCTCTTTTGCGGACCCGGAAAACACGCATTCGCTGCCAGTCCGGAGAGACTCTGTTCGAATTGCGCCGCGATTTCCAAGTATTGTAGCGACGGAGCCGGAGCGAATGGGATGCGGGTCCCCAATCTGCCCGGCGGAATCATAGACGAACCTACAGTCTATGACCGTCATCTCGCGCGCAACTTTTTGAAGAATCAAAGCTTCTTTCCTTCATTCAGCTTCGGCAAGGTCTTCGATCTGCGCAATGTGCCGATCATGCCCTGGAACGAACTCCGGGCCTCGATCCCCGGTCGAGTCCGGGCGGAGTTTGCCCGCCTCCGGGAGCAGGCGAAGGGTGTAAAGGCGATCCTGCTCGATAGCGGCGATACTCTGATAGATGAGAACTCGCAGGTCTTCATAGAGGGTGAATTGGTCCTTCAGGCTGATCCGATCCCTGGCGGTGACAGGCTCGTGGACGAACTGCGGCGCCGAGGCTATCTGGTGGCGCTCGTCGCGGATGGACTCGTCAGGAGCTTCGAGAACGTTCACAGGGCATTGGGGTTCTGGGATCTTTTTGATGCCTATGCAATTTCCGAAACTGTCGGTGCCACCAAACCCGATCGGCGCATCTTCGATGCCGCTACGCAGGCACTCGGATTGACCGAGGACGACTATCCTGGCTGCGTTATGGTCGGCAACAATCTGGAACGCGACATCGCCGGCGCAAACCGGCTTGGCATGCATTCGGTGTGGATCAGCTGGAGCAGCAACTATCCGACCGAGCCCGCGAACGAGGATCAACATCCGGACTTCGAGATCAAGTTGCCGCATGAACTCTTCGATGTGCTCGGTGAAATCAATGCTGGCGGCTGACCGGAACAATGTCCTCTGGGAGGAGGGCTGACTGTGCCGCCGGCGGAGGCAATCAGGATTGGGGTAATTGGCTGTGGTCATATCGCCTCGTCACAAATCATGAAGTGGCAGGCGGCCGGGAAAGTCCGCGTCATCGCGGGGGTCGAACCGGATGGAACGCAATTCGCACGGTTTGCTTCCGGCCTGGAGCCGGTTCCGACGCATGCACGATCGATCGAGGAACTCGTGTCCGAGAATTCCCAATCTCTGGATGCAGTTTACATCGCGACACCGCATGTCTTGCACGCGGCACAGACAATCGCCGCACTGAGGGCGGGGCTAGATGTTCTTCTCGAAAAGCCAATGGCGTGCACCATCGCAGACGCATGCATGATTGAACGCACCGTGGCAGAAACGGGCAAGACACTGGTCGTGTCGTTCAACGGCTCTCTATCATCCGGAATTCGGGCAGCATCCGATGCCGTGGCGAATGGGGATCTCGGAGAACTTCATTGCATCGCCGGCACGGCATCCGAGAACTGGGCCGCGCTCTACTCGGGTCACTGGAAGCAGGATCCAAAGATTTCGGGTGGCGGTTTTCTGCTCGATAGCGGAAGCCACCTGCTCAACATGGTCCTCGACATCGCCGGATGCGGCCTCGATACGGTGTCAGCCCGGTTTGCCGAAATCAGCCCGAACGTCGAAGTTGCAGCAGCGCTTTCGGGGCAATTGCAGAACGGAGCACTTGTTTCGCTGGTTGCCTGCGGAAACACTGTTCCACCTTGCTTGGGCGAACTCGTGTTCTTTTTTGACAGGGCTGTCCTTCGGATAGATCCATGGGGAAAGCGTCCGGCAACGGTGCGCCGAAGCATGGATCTCGTGGAGCAGGAAATGCCCCGCGGCGAAGAACTACATCTGATTGATCTCTTCCGTGAAGTTTGCATGGGACGGATCGCCAATCCCTCGCCCGCCTCCCGAAACGTGGAATTCGCGCGTCTTTGGACCGCGATCCGGAAGTCCGCCGACCACGGTGGTCAACTGACAAGCATCAAAGGCGTGGAAGATAGATGAAATGCGCAGGGTCAAAGTCCTGATCTGGAACGAAAACGAACACGAGAGAATCCACCCGGAAGTAACTGCGACATATCCCTTGGGCATTCACGGGACGCTTGCGAATGGACTGGCAGCCAAAGACCTGCACATTTCGGTTGCAACCATGAACATGCCTTGGCAGGGCCTGCCTTTCGGCGCACTGAATGACGTGGACGTGCTGGTCTGGTGGGGACACATCCTGCACGACAGGGTCGAACAGCGGATTGTCGAGGCGATCATCACGCGCGTAAACGCGGGCATGGGTTTCGTGGCACTGCATTCCGCCCATCACAGTCTGCCGTTTAGGCGGTTAATGGGTACGAACTGCAATCTAGCATGGCGCAAGACTGAAGGTGGCGAAAGGGTGCGATTGTGGTGCGTCTCACCTTCCCATCAGATTGCGCGCGGTGTTCCGATGCATTTCGCAATACCGGCCGATGAAATGTATGGCGAACCCTTCAATGTGCCAAAACCTAACGATGTGGTCTTCATCAACTGGTATCAGGGCGGAGAAGTCTTCCGCGGCGGTTGCACTTGGACGCGCGGTCGCGGCAGGATATTTCATTTCAGTCCCGGTCACGAAACCTATCCGGTCTTTCATCAGGCCGAGGTCCTCAAGGTGATTGGCAATGGCGTTCGTTGGGCCGCGGAACCCCATAAGGACGGCCATGGCATGCAGAACCTCCATCGACCGGTTCCACTTGAAAACTGACACAAGGGCCGCGCTTTCGGAGAGGAAAGCGGCTCATCTTCTGCCCGATCCAGCGCGACAATCAATGGCCAATCATCCGGATTGTCGCGCCATGGCTCTTTGCAAAAGTGCTTCGCGTCGAACAGCTCCAGCACTTCCCGCACCGTGTCCGCCGAGATCCGGTTGCCCGAAACGGGGCAAGCCATCGGTCCGGAATGCCGTCGTCGCCTTCTGCCGCACAGCGACCCCCCTTTCAGCACCGGAAGGTCCGCACCAAACGTCCAGAACCCGCGCCGCATCGTCCTGGTTCAGTTGCCCGGCCTGCCTCCTATCGAGGAGTTCCTCGAACTTCATCTGCCTCCTGCCCTGCATCGCCCTTGCCAGCCCCCAATGATTCGCTGCTCCCCGAGTCTTGGCAAGGGACGGTTCGCGGGAGTGAAGGACACGCTGATGGCGATGCTATCGACCGTCTGAACTGGAATTATTATGGGAACCAGGTCAGGGGAAAAGGCGTGTCATGACAGGCAATTGGGATTCAAGGTTCACATAACCATTTGGTTCCCATTAGGCTTGTTACCGAACCCGGATGTTGCACGCCGCCACTTTCAACGGCGCTTAGCGTGGGGGTGCGTATCGGTCCAGAGAAAGTACAGGTCCGGTATCGTGTGACTCGGAAATGCGCCGCACAAATCTATCGTCGGCCGTAATCAGTGTGCGATCCGTTCGTTCCGCCAGCGCGAGATAGATGCAGTCGTATACCGAATGCCGAAACCGCAATGCCAATTCCAATGCACGTCGCTCCAGCGCGTCGTCGTGACCGACAATCGTGACCGGAGCATTCTGAAAGAACGCGAACCTGCTGATCGCAACGTCCTCCGAGATTGCTTCTCTAGCCGCTAAGCTGCGCAGGACATTTGCCGTTTCAATCCTGAGTAGTTCGGGGGCGATGAGGTTCTCGTGCCGCAAATCAAGCGCCCGGTCGCTGCCAGCTTCATCCACGAGCCACTTGACGGCCACGGACGCATCCACAACATACCCATGTCCGGTCACCGTCACGCCTCGCCACGACGACGGGACTCCCGGAGCATGTCCGTGGTTGAACCGATGTCGTCGGGAAGTCGAACACGGCACGTGCGGGCCTCACCGAAGAAGTCGACCGGCATTTCCGTCCGCAGTGCCCTTTCCAGAATTCTGCGATGTTCCGCCTCCGCCGACCGACCTGCCCGCCTTGCCCGCAGCTTCAGTGCGGCAGCAATTTCGTCGTCAACGTTGCGAACCGTGAGCTGCGCCATCCTCACCTCCCGATATGACAGCATTATGCAGGCATTATGCCATGTCGTCCGCCATCTGCACAAGACTATCCATGCCTTGCCTAGGGTGCGGAATGGCAGAGCAGCCACCGAGACCGGACCTACTTCGAATGAGCCAGATGGCACCTTGGCGCGGTGCTGCTCTGAGCACTGATCCAGGGCCTTGAATGCACGTCGGTTGCGGCGCGGGCACTAGGCACGGGACCCGTTAACTGATCAATGCACCAAGAACCTGCCGACGCAACGCCTCGCTTAGCGAAAGCAAGCCGAAGTGGGGCAAGGAGCATGCCATCCGCGAGTGTTCCGCCAACCATCAAGTAGCGGCGTAAGGTCGCAGGCGCAGAACATTAAGTCGCAATTTGGCGTTCAATTGCCTTCGATTCCCCAATAGACCAGAAAGACTTGAGATTTCTTTGCGGAGCATGGGGTCATGGCAGACGAAGACGACGACATCGTCCTGAGCGAACTCGATGACGAAGAGCTCGTTCTCCAGATGCATGACGACCTCTACGACGGCCTGAAGGAAGAGATCGAGGAAGGGACTCAAATCCTGCTTGGTCGCGGCTGGATGCCTTACCGCGTCCTGACCGAGGCCCTTGTGGGTGGCATGAAGATCGTGGGGGACGACTTCCGGGACGGAATCCTGTTCGTGCCTGAAGTGCTGCTGGCAGCCAATGCAATGAAGGCCGGCATGGCGATCCTGAAGCCCCTCCTGGCCGAGACAGGTGCGCCTCGAATGGGCAAGATGGTCATCGGAACCGTCAAGGGGGACATCCATGACATCGGCAAGAACCTGGTGTCGATGATGATGGAAGGCGCCGGGTTCGAGATCGTGGATCTCGGCATCAACAACCCCGTTGAAAACTACATCGAAACCCTGCAGGAGGAAGAGGCCGACATTCTCGGAATGTCCGCGCTTCTCACGACCACGATGCCCTACATGAAGGTGGTGATCGACACCATGGTGCAGATGGGCATCCGGGACGACTACATCGTGCTCGTCGGCGGCGCGCCCCTGAACGAGGAATTCGGAAAGGCCATTGGAGCGGACGCATATTGCCGCGATGCAGCCGTGGCCGTCGAGACCGCGAAGGAATTCATTGCCCGCAAGCACAACCTGATGGCCGCGAGCTAGGCGGAGCGGCCGCACTTCATTGATCCTGCGAACGCGAACTGAACGGAAATGCCCTTCCGCAGGCGTGGAGATCAGTAGTCCAGCTGGACGCGCGTGAGCGCCTTCCCGATCTGCGTGGCGAGCATGTGCTCCATTGGCGAAAGCGAACGCTTTGCCGAGATCAGTATCCCTACGCTGAGGGACTTCAAGAAGTCGTTGGCCACAGGCAGGTAACGCAACGCGCCGGCATCGATTTCGTCTCTGAACCCCAGCTTGGTGTAGAGCCCGATCACCTGGCCGCTTTCGATGGTCTTCTTCGCGATGGGCAGGGAATCCGTGAACACCTTTGTGGCGAGGCTCGCGGTTGCACCCGCTATCGCCTCATCCAAGAGGGAGTGATGGCCTCGTCCATCGATCGACCGCACAAGCAAATAGTTCTCCAAGTCGCCGATCGTGAGTTCGGTGCGTTCCGCCAAGGGATGGTCTGATCGCATCCCGGCCCCGATCGGTGCCGCTTTCTCGAAAATTGACCTGATGCTCGGGTGATTTTCGTTCGAGAAGGAAAGTCCGATGTCAACGGCTCCTTCGGCAACTGCATCAACGATCTCGTCGGGCTGGCCGGTCGTCACCGAATACGTTACGCCCGGGTAGTCAGCGGAAAACTCGCGCAGAACTTCAGGCACCAGTCCCAGCGCGGCGGAGTCGATGACCATCAGCTGGATGTGCCCGCTTCGGGCCGAACGGATGTCATCCACGACCGCGCGAAGCTGTTCAAAATCGTACAGGGTCTTCCGGCAATGTTCCACGACAATGGAACCTGCGGCAGTCAGGACCACGCCGTCGGGCGTGCGGTCCAGGAGCTTGACGCCCAGATCCCGTTCAACGTCCTTCAGCTTCCGCGTAACCGTCGTCGAGCACACATTGAGGACGGCCGCCGCCTTGCGGATCGACCCCTGACGCGCAACGGCGTCAAAATACCCGAGGAACTTCGAATGGATCATGCGGACATCCGGCTTCATCGACCGATGCAAAAAATGCACTGCCATGCTGCATATACAAAAAATTATGCACTGCTAGCCTCCTCGATGTCAATGGTCGCCAGAAAGCGACCACCGGAAAAAAGGGGATCTCACGATGGCGAATTCGCAGGACATGATTGAACGCAGAAGCGTGCTGGGCGGGCTGGCTGCACTGGGTGGCCTGGCAGGCGCCGGGACATTCATCTCGGTGACGCCTGGGCGCGCGGCCGATACCCGCAAGGTCAGGTTGCAGCTTGGCTGGCTTGCATCGAACGGCATTCTCGGCGAGGTGGCGGCCGACAGGCTGGGCTATTTCGCTGAAGAAGGGCTCGAACTGGAAATCATGCCCGGTGGCCCGAACATCGACGGGGTCGCGGCCGTTGCATCCGGCGCCAACAACTTCGGATCGATTTCCTCCAGCCCGTCCTTGATGCTTGCCAGGTCGGCAGGCATCCCGGTAAAATGCGTCGCGGCTGGCTATCAGCAGCATCCTTTCACGTATTTCTCCCTGGAGCGGGCGCCGGTTCGCAAGCCTGCGGACCTTGTAGGAAAAAAGGTGGCGACGCAGGGAACCGCCCGGATCCTGTTGCGGGCGCTTCTCGCCAAAAACGGCATTTCCGAGGACAACATCGAGGTGTCCGTAATGGGTGGCGACATGGGGCCGCTCATGACCGGACAGGTGGACGTCGTTACCGGCTGGAAGACAAACGTGAACGCACTGTCAATTCTTGGAGACGAGAGGGTCGACATGGCGCTCTGGGACACCGGGATTCAACTCTACGCAAACCCGTACTACACGACGGACTCGGTGCTCGCGGAAAACCGTGACATGGTGGAGGCGACCATCCGGGCGATCGCGCGCGGGTGGGGCTGGGCTCACGACAATCCGGAAGGTGCGGTGGACTACCTGGTCGAACGGTATCCCAATCTTGACCGCGATTCAGAACTCAGGGCCGTTGACCTCGTGATCGGCTATTCCTTCAATGACCGAACGGCAGCACACGGTTGGGGTACCATGACCCGAGAGAACTGGCAGGCTCAGATCGACATCTACAATCAGCTGGGACAGTTTGCCAATGAGGTGCCTGCGCTTGAGGATGTCATGACGCTGGACATCCTCGAAGCCACGGCCGACGCGCGGCCGAAGTTCGGGTAGCCTTGGCGGGCGCTGCTGATCCTGCAGGCGCCGCGCGCGACTACGCGGCGGTCCTGCGCAATGCGGTGGTGCGCTTCGGCAGCTTCACTGCACTGCAGGACATCAGCCTTGAACTGGAACAAGGCGCTTTCTGGACGATTCTCGGCCCCTCGGGCTGCGGAAAGTCGACTATGTTGCGCCTTGTTTCCGACCTCGTCCCGGCTGCGTCGGGAGAGGTCTCCATTTTGGGAAAGTCGACGGAAGAGGCGCGCCTGGCGCGCGAGTTCGCCTTCGTCTTTCAGGACGCTACTCTCCTCCCGTGGCGAACGGCTCTGAAGAATGTCGAATTGCCCCTGGAGATCGGTCGCCGACGAAACATCAAGATCCCCGTCAGCGACCGATCACCCAGGGAGCTCCTCAAACTCGTGGGCCTGCAGGGCCGCGAGGATGCCCTGCCCCGTGAACTGTCGGGCGGCATGCGACAGCGCGTGGCGATCGCACGTGCGCTTGTCTGCCAGCCCAAGTTGCTGCTGATGGACGAGCCTTTCGGCGCGCTCGACGAGATGACGCGCGATCACTTGAATCTGCAGCTTCTTCAGATCTGGGCGGAAACCGGAGTGACGATCCTGTTCGTCACCCATTCCATTCCGGAAGCCGTCTTCCTTGGGCAGAAGGTCCTGATGCTGGGGACGAACCCCGGTCGGCTAAGGGAAATCGTTGACATCGACATCCCCTCGCCCCGAGCCATCAAGGTCCGCGACACCCAGGAATTCACCAAGTACACGGCCTATTTGCGCCGACTTCTGGAGGCGGACTGATGTCTGGTGCGGACGGCAGCAAATCGCCGCTTCCTGAGCCGAGTGCAGGCAAGCAGAAATTCCGGCGCCTGCTGGGCCATGCCATCCCGGCTGGCGCTGCGATCGGCATCTTCCTGATCTGGGAAGCCGGAGTGCGCACGTTCGAGGTACCGAACTACATTGCGCCGGCCCCCAGTGACGTGGGCCGGACATTGGTCGAGCAGTGGCCTCTCTTGTTGAGAAACTTTTGGCCCACGTTCTACGAGAGCATAATGGGATTCCTCTTCGGCAACATGGCCGCAATCCTGATCGCGGTCGCCTTCGTGCATAGCCGAACCGTCGAACGGGCGTTTTTTCCGATCGCCGTCTTCGTCAACACCATCCCGATTCTCGCCATCGCACCGATTCTCGTGTTGATCTTTGGCGCCGGACTTACGGCGAAAGTCGTGATTGCCGCCCTGATCTGCTTCTTCCCGACGCTGGTGAACATGGTGCGCGGCCTGCAGGCGGTCAGCCCGGAGACGCTGGAACTGGCGCGGATCCTTTCGGCGTCAAAATCCGAAGTCTTCTGGAAGATCCGTCTGCCTTCCTCGCTGCCGTTCCTGTTCTCGGCGCTAAAGATTGCCGCGACAACCTGTGTCATAGGAGCCATCGTCGGCGAGTGGGTCGGCGCAAACCTAGGCCTGGGAGCGCTGATCATCGACAGCACGTTCAACTTTCGGTCATCGCTTCTCTACGCGACGGTCTTCCTGTCGTCCGGGCTGTCCGTGATGCTTTTTGCCTTGGTTACCATCGCCGAGAAACTCGTAGTGCGCTGGTAGATGCCGAACCGTCGAAACGTGAATGAGGGAGCAATCCAATGACGCAACGAGACAGGACCTTGATGCAGATCGAGGGCGAACAGCTTCCCGTCGTGGACGACACGGATGTCCTGGTGATCGGAGGCGGGTCAGCCGGCCTGTGCGCAGCCGCATCCGCAGCCAGGAACGGCACCCGCGTCACGCTGCTGGAGCGCTATCACCACCTGGGCGGGATGGCATCAGGCGGCATGGTGCTGGTCCTTGACGACATGGTCAACGAGGGGAACGAGATCGTCACCACGGGCCTCGTCACCGAATTCGTGGAGCGCATGGAACGGCAGGATGCCGCAGTCTATCCACCGCCTGAAGATTGCCAGACCAATTGGGAGATGTGGCAAAAGTGGTCCCGTTGGGGATGCATAGACTTCCACAAGGCAGGAATGCCGCAACCGATCATCCATGCTGTGGCCTTTGACCCCGACGCGTGGAAGCGGGTCAGCCTGGACATCGTCCGGGAAACGGGCGTCAATCTCAGGCTGCATTCCTGGTTTTCGGACGCCCTTGTTGCCGATGGCCGGATCGAGGGCGTGATAGCCCAGACCAAGACCGGTCGCCAAATCATCCGCGCGACAGTGGTGGTCGATGCAACCGGCGATCTCGATGTCGGCATTGCCGCCGGTGCGTCCCACGTCGACGGCCAGTACATCGTGACGACCGTATTCCGGCTTTGCGACGTGGATACCGACAAGGCGGAGGCATTCGAATACGCCAATCCCGAAGAGTACAAGAAGCTCGACCGCGCCGCACGGCGGGAAATCGGCGGAGCTTGGGGCATGTGGTGGCTGAAGACCCCGTTGCCGGGTGTCGTCTGGTGCAACTGTCCGCACATGCCTGGATACGACGGCATCTCGGTCGAGCACATGGTCGCAGCCGAGTACGAAGGCCGCGATCGCATGATGAATCTCCTGAAATTCGCCCGCAAGAAC